>CAZZZX010000090.1:0-8452 GCA_964658585.1 uncultured Novosphingobium sp. | reverse complement strand
GGGCCGTCCTGCGCACAGGCCGGCACGGATGCGATCGCTACCATCGACGCCAGCGCGAGATGCGCTGCGTGTTTCCCCATGCTCGCCCCCGCCGTCCCGGGGGGCAGGACTAGCAGACGCGGCACGGTCCGCGAGGGTGGTTGCGACGAACCACCCGCTTCGCGCTCAGTCCGTCTTGGTCTGCAGCCGGAACAGCAGCACCGAGCGGCCGGTCGCCCAGTAGCTTTCGCCGACCGGGAAGTTGCTGCCGGGCGCGAGATCGGGTGCGTTGGTGTCGAGCAGCAGCTCCCATTCCAGCGCCTCGGCGGTATCGGGCAGCTTGAACTCGACGACATCCTCCCAGCCGTTGATGACGATCAGCAGCGTCTCGTCATCGCCGCGCGTGCGCAGCCCGGTGACGCGCGCGCGGCCGTCGATCATCATGCCGAAGCATTTGGTGTTGCTGTCCGCCCAGTCCGCGTCCGCCATCTCGTTCCCGGTGGCGCTGATCCAGGCGACGTCCTTGACGCCGAGTTCCTCGTTGGTCTCGCCGGTGAGGAAGCGGGTGCGGCGCAGCACCGGGAAGCGATCGCGCAGCCCCGTCAGCGTGCGCGTGAAGTCGATCAGGCTGTCGCCCTTCTCGTGGATGTCCCAGTGCAGCCAGCCGATCTCGCTGTCCTGGCAATAGGCGTTGTTGTTGCCGCCCTGGGTCCGCGCGAACTCGTCGCCGGCGAGGATCATCGGCGTGCCCTGGCTGAGCAGCAGCGTGGCGAGCATGTTGCGCATCTGGCGCTGGCGCAGCGCCTTGATCTCGGGATCGTCGGTCGGCCCCTCGGCGCCGCAGTTCCACGAGCGGTTGTCGTCCGAGCCGTCCCTGCCGTGCTCGCCGTTCGCCTCGTTGTGCTTCTCGTTGTAGCTGACCACGTCGTTGAGCGTGAAGCCGTCATGCGCGGTGACGAAGTTGACGCAGGACCAGGTGCGGCGGCCGTCGTGGTCGAACTGCTCGGCGGACGCGCACAGCCGCTGGACGAGTTCGGAAACCGTTGCCTCGCCGCGCCAGAAGTCGCGCACCGTATCGCGGAACTTGTCGTTCCACTCCGCCCAGCCAGGCGGGAACGAGCCGACCTGATAGCCGCCGGGGCCGATGTCCCACGGCTCGGCGATCAGCTTGACGGTGCCGAGCGTCGGATCCTGGCCGACCGCGCGCAGGAAGCCCGACTGATCGCTGAACCCGTCCGCCTCGCGCGCGAGGATGGTGCCGAGATCGAAGCGGAAGCCGTCGACATGCATCTCCTCGACCCAGTAGCGCAGCGAATCGGTGACCAGCTGGATGACCTTGGGATGGCTGAGGTTGAGCGTGTTCCCGGTACCGGTGTCGTTGATGTAGAAGCGCTTCTCGTCGGGCAGCAGCCGATAGTAGCTGGCGTTGTCGATACCCTTGAACGAGAGCGTCGGCCCGAGTTCGTTGCCCTCGGCGGTGTGATTGTAGACGACGTCGAGGATCACCTCGAGATCGGCCTCGTGGAAGCGCGAGACCATTTCCTTGAACTCGCGCAGCGAGTTGGGGACGTCGCAGGCGTAGCGGGGGTCGGGTGCGAAGAAGCCGATCGAGTTATAGCCCCAGTAATTGCGGAGGCCTTTCTCGATCAGATAGTCGTCGTCGATGAAGGTGTGGATCGGCAGCAGTTCGACCGACGTGACGCCGAGCGAGCGGATATAGTCGACCACGCGCTTCTCGCCGAGTCCGGCATAGGTACCGCGCAGATGCTCGGGCACGTCGGGATGGAGCTTGGTGAAGCCCTTGACGTGGGTTTCGTACAGCACCGTGCGGTCCCACGGCGTCGCCTTGCCGCGGGGCTGGCCGTGCCAGTCGAAATTGGGGTCGACGACGACGCAGCGCGGCATGAACGGCGCACTGTCGCGTTCGTCGAAGCTCAGGTCGTCGCCCGTCTCGACGGTGTAGCCGAACACCGCCGGATCCCAGGTCAGCGTGCCGGCATGTGCGCGTGCATACGGATCGAGCAGCAGCTTGTTGGGGTTGAAGCGATGCCCCGCCTCGGGCTCGTAGGGGCCGTGGACGCGATAGCCGTAGAAGGTGCCGGGCGTCACGTCGGGCAGATAGCCGTGGAAGATCTGGTCGGTATATTCGGGCAGCGTGATGCGCTCGACCTCGGTCTTGCCGTCGGTGTCGAACAGGCAGAGCTCGACCTTGGTGGCGTTGGCGGAGAACAGCGCGAAATTGGTCCCCGTCCCGTCCCATGTGGCGCCGCGGGGAAACGGCAGGCCTTCCTTGATGCGCGACGCGATGCTGCTGGCCAAGTCGGTCTCCGTGCGATGGGCTGGGGACGGCCGCAGGAACGCGCGGACGCCTCGCAGCCAAACCGTCCCCTCTCGCACTGGTTCCTCGGCGCGATGCAATGTCCTGCGCTTGTCACGATGGGGCCGCCCGCCATATCGGGACGCGATGGACCAGAGCCGATCGCCCGCCGCCGCCCGACCCGCCGCCGCCCCGCTGATCGCGATCGTCGGCTGCGACGGATCGGGCAAGTCGACGGTCAGCGAGGCGGTGCTCGCGGTCGCGCGGCGTTTCGGCGCGGCGGAGGCGGTGCATCTCGGCAAGCAGTCGGGCAATGTCGGGCGCGCGCTGTCGCGGCTGCCCTTGCTGGGTGGCGCGGTCGACAGGACGATCACGAGCCAGACGCTCAAGATCGGCGGCCGGAAGGAGCGCAATCCCGAGCCGTTCGCGGCGCTGGTGATCTACGCCTTCCTGATCCGCCGGGTGCGGCGCTTCAAGCGGATGCTGGCGCTGCGGCGACGCAACACGATCATCGTCGCGGATCGCTTCCCGCAGCTCGACGTGCCGACCGCCTATGACGGCCCGGGGATGATCGCCGGTGCGCCCGGCACCCGGCTGGTGCGCTGGCTGGCCGCACGCGAGCGCGCGCGGTTCGAGTGGATGACGCGGGTCAGGCCGGATCTGGTGATCCGCCTCGACGTCGATTTCGAGACCGCGTTCGCGCGCAAGCCCGATCACAAGCCTGAGTCGCTGCGCGGCAAGATCGCGGCGACCCCGCATTTCCGTTTCGGTGGCGCGCCGATCGTCGAGATCGACAGCCGCCGTCCGCTCGCCGAGGTGCTTGCGCAGGCCGAGGCGGCGGTGGTGCGGACGCTCACCGACTTCGGCTATTCCGCCGCCGCCTGAGCGTCAGGCGGCGTTCGCGAACACCCGTTCGACGCGCCGCAGCCGCACCGCCACCGTCTCGGGCAGCGCGAAGCTCTCGCCATGATAGTCCTGCGTGCCGGCGAGCCGGCGCGCGATCATCTCGTCGTGCATCCCGCCCATCAGGCCGTTGATCGTGCTCAGATAGCGGACGATCGCGCGATGCTCGGGCGAGGGCTCGAGCGTGTCGACGCAGTCGAACATCGCGACCAGGCGGCTGACGATCTTGCGCGTCTCGTGGAAATGCCTGGCGGTGATCTCGGGCGACGCCAGCGCGGTCCGGATCGCCGCCATCTCACCGTCGAGATAGGTGCGGAACGACGCCGGATCGCTCGGCCGGAAGCGATCGAAGCCGCGAACCATGCGATCGAACGGCAGCCGTGCCGCGAGCAGCCGCAACACCAGCGCGTGCCGCGCCGCCCGCAGGCGACGACCGTGACGTAGCGCGTCCTGGAGATGGCCCATCGCCTTTGTGATGCGGTGCAGAGCGACCGGATAGTCGTGTGCGCGATCGAACATCACATAGGCGAAGCGGAGTTGCTTGAAGCGCGCACGGACATCCTTGAACGCCGCCGCCTCCGCCGCGCCGAGCGGGCGTCCGCGCAGCGCCGCGGTGGCGATCCGGGCGAGACCCGGACGATCGACGCCGTCGGCCCATGCCGCGCGCGCCAGCGCGAAGAACCGCGCGAACCGATCGGGGCCGAAGGCCAGCGCGATCGGCTCGGGCAGGGTCGCCGCCAGATCGATCGTGTCGTGGACCAGCACCGCCGCGAACAGCGCTTCGCTCTCGGCCGATGTCACCACGGGCGTGGCCGCGACGGGATCGAAGCGATCGATCGTCATCGAACGGGTCCTGAGAAGAAAGGAGCGGGGATGACCGGGCATGACGGAAGCGCGATCGACCTGCGGGGCCAACATGTCCGGACTATTTCAATTGCGTTGCAATTTTCTTACATTGCACATCAGCTATGGCGTGCAGCGCAGCAGGACGCGCGGATATGACGGGAAGATCGCAGACGATGCAGACGGTGCTTCTGGCGCAACGATGGCGGGAAGGCGCGGGCGCGGTTGCCGCGAAATACGGCCTGCTCGCGATTCTCGCGTTGCTCACGCTCGCCCTTCTGCGGCATGGCACCGGCGGCGTCTGGCAGATCCCGCTCGCCTTGCTCGTCGCCAGCATGGCGGCGTTGGTCGCGCTGTGCTGGCCGATGCTCGAAGCCGGCGGCGATGCGCCGATGGCCGAGCTGATCGCCTTCGTCGGTTGCGACGGCTCGGGCAAATCGACGCTGTCGACCGACATCCTTGCCGAGGTCGCGCAGGAGCGACCGGTCGAACTCTGCTATCTCGGGCTCGGCTCGGGGACGATGGGCGAGCGGCTCAAGCGCTGGCCATTGATCGGCCCAGCACTCGAACGACGGCTGTCGCGCAAGGCCAGGCAGACGCGGACTCGCGGGCAGAAGATCCCCGGTCTGCCGACCGCGATCGTGGTCTATCTCTTCTCGCTCGCGCGGCTGCGGCGCTTCCGCCGGATGCTGGCGCTGCGCCGCGCCGGGGTGACCGTCATCACCGATCGCTATCCCCAGGTCGAGGTGCCGGGCTTCTACGACGGTCCCGGCCTGTCCGCGGGGCGTCCCGGCAGCTGGGCGGTCGCCGCGCTCGCGCGCCAGGAGCGCCGGATCTACGACTGGATGGCGGGCTTCCGTCCCGATGTCGTCATCCGCCTCAATGTCGATGCCGAAACCGCCCATGCACGCAAGCCCGACCATGGTTACGAGCTGCTCCGCCAGAAGGTGAGCGTCACGCCCGGGCTACGCTTCGGCGGTGCGCGAATCGTCGATCTCGATTCGTGCGAGCCCTATGGCACGGTGCGCGCCGCGGTGGCGCAGGTCGTGCACGGGACGCTCGGCGACGGCGTCGTATCGCACTGAGCGTGTGTCCGCGGCGAGCCGGTGCGGCGAACCGCGCGTTCTTGCGCGGTCTCGCTTATGCTCCGAGGCGCGCGTGATCTCGCCGGTGGCATCGGCCTTCCTGGTTTCGGCGACGGCGACCGCGCTCGTGATGCTCGCGGTGGCGAGCGGCGTGGGCGCGCGCGCCGACGCGTGGCTGCTCGACCGGCTGCGCTATCGCCCGACTCCGCGCGGCGACGGCAAGCCGACCCGGATCACCACCGCGATGCGCGACCTGACCGCGCTCGGCGGCGACACGCTGCGGCAGATCTTCGTGCTCGCCTGCCTGTTCGGGTTGATCGCCAACCATCGCGCCGCGGCGGGCTGGGCGCTGGTCGCGATCCTGGTCGTGGCGCGGATCGCGCTGTTCGTGCTCAAGCGGATCGTGCGGCGGCCGCGCCCCGATCTCGGCGATCCCGGTGTCGCCACCTACACGTCGAGCTTCCCGAGCGGACACACCTTCCTGGCGGTGGTGGTCTATCTCTCCGCCGCGCTGCTGATCCCCGCCGGCGCGCCGTCCGCGGTGCTGATGACGGGCGTCGTCTTCGCGCTCGTCCTCGGGCTCGCGATCGGCATGACGCGCGTCGCCCTGGGGATCCACTGGCCGTCCGACGTGATCGCCGGCTGGTGCGCGGGCATCGCCTGGGTATCGGGCTGCATCCTGATCGTCGACGGTCGCGTATAGGCCGGTATGGAACCGATCGAACGCGCGGTGCGTCTTCGCCGCTTGGCGCTTCCCCGGCGCGTGCGGCTGGGTTAAGACCCCCTCGTGCACGCCTTCGCCAACCCTGCGCGCTTCCTCGAGATCGCCCGGCCGCTCACCGGCTGGCTGGGCTGGACCGGCGCGATCGTCACGATCGTCGCCCTGGTCTCGGGCCTGACGCTGACCCCGCCCGACTATCTGCAGGGCGAGACGGTGCGGATCATGTACATCCACGTGCCCTCGGCGTGGCTCGGCATGAGCGGCTGGATCGGTATCGCCGCCGCCAGCCTTTCCGAACTGGTCTGGCGGCATCCGCTCGCCAAGGTCGCGGGTCGCGCAGTGGCGCTGCCTGGCGCGGTGTTCACCGCGGTCTGCCTCGCCACCGGCTCGATCTGGGGCCGCCCGACCTGGGGGACGTGGTGGGAGTGGGACGGCCGGCTGACCTCGATGCTGGTGCTGCTGTTCCTCTACATCGGCTATATCGCGCTGGCGCGGGCCGCCGACGAGCAGGGCGGATCGGCGCGCGTCGTCGCGGTCTACGGGCTGGTCGGCGCGGTCAACCTGCCGATCATCCACTATTCCGTGCTGTGGTGGCGCACGCTCCACCAGGGGCAGAGCATCACGCTGCAGGGCTCCTCGATCGACCGCTCGATCCTGTGGCCGCTGCCGCTCGCGCTCGCCGGCTTCACGATGCTGTTCGCTGCCGTCGTGTTGATGCGGATGCGTGCCGCGCTCGCCAGCGCGCGGGTCGAGGCGCGTCTGCGGCGGATGGGCACGGCATGAACCCCTGGCCGTTCGTCGCCGCCGCCTATGTCATCGGCACCGGCGCCACCGCGGCGCTGCTCGCGGCGAGCTGGTCCGCGATGCGCCGCGCCGAACGCGCCGCGGACGCGCTGCGCCGCAAATGAGGGCCAAGAACCAGCGGCTGACGCTCGCGCTCACCGCGCTGGCCGCACTGACCGGCGCGGCGCTGCTCGCCATGTCCGCACTCAAGGATCAGGCGAGCTATTTCTATTCGCCGAGCGACGCACTCAAGGATCATGTCGCGCTCGGCCGTGCGGTGCGGCTCGGCGGGATGGTCGAGAAGGGCTCGCTGGTGCGCGAGCGCGACGGCGTCTCGATCGATTTCAAGGTCACCGACGGCGCCGCCACCACCGGCGTCAAATACACCGGCATCGTCCCCGACCTGTTCCGCGAGGGCTCGGGCGTGGTCGCGGAGGGCCGCTTCGTCGCGCCCGCGCTGTTCGTCGCCGACACGATCCTCGCCAAGCACGACGAGAAATACATGCCCCCCCAGACGAGCGGCGCGATGCACGAGAGCAAGAGCCTCAAGTGATCGCGGAAGGAGGGCTCGCCGCACTGTGGATCGCCGCCGCGCTCGCCGCGCTGCAGACCGTGCTGGGCTTTGCCGGGCTGGGCGCCGCCGCGCCCGCCGACGGGATCCGCACCGTCCGCGCGACCGCGCTGGCGCAGGCGGTGATGACCGCGACCGCGTTCGCCTGCCTGATCGTCTCGTTCGTGCGCACCGATCTCTCGGTGCTGCTGGTCGCGACCGACAGCGCGTCCACCCTGCCGCTGATCTATCGGATCGCGGGCGCGTGGGGGAACCACGAAGGCTCGATGCTGATGTGGGTGACGATCCTGTCGCTCGCCGGCGCCGCGGTCGCGCTGGTCGAGCGGCGGCTGCCCGAGCGGACCTTGTCGGCGACGATCGGCGCGCAGGGGCTGATCGCGCTCGGTTTCTACGCCTTCCTGCTGTTCTCCTCCAATCCGTTCGCACGCCTGGCGCTGCCGCCGGTCGAGGGAAACGGCTTCAACCCGCTATTGCAGGATCCCGGCCTCGCCTTCCACCCGCCGACGCTCTACGTCGGCTATGTCGGTCTGTCGGTCGCCTTCTCGTTCGCGGTCGGGGCGCTGTGCGCGCGCGACGTCGGCCCCGCCTTTGCGCGCGCGATGCGGCCCTGGGTGCTGGCCGCCTGGATCTTCCTGACGATCGGCATCACCGCGGGGTCGTACTGGGCCTATTACGAGCTCGGCTGGGGCGGCTGGTGGTTCTGGGATCCGACCGAGAACGCCTCGCTGATGCCCTGGCTCGCGGCGACCGCGCTGATCCACTCGGTCACCGTGCTGGCGACCCGCGACGGCCTGCGCGCCTGGACGATCATGCTCGCGGTGGTCGCCTTCTCGATGAGCATGGTCGGCACCTTCCTCGTCCGCTCGGGCATCCTCACCAGCGTCCATGCCTTTGCGCTCGATCCGCGGCGCGGCGCCTTCATCCTGGTGCTGCTGACGCTCTATATCGGCGGCGCGCTGGCATTGTTCGGCGCGCGCATCGCGACGGTGCAGGCGGGCAACCGCTTCGACGCGGTAAGCCGCGAGGGCGCGCTCGTCGCCAACAACCTGCTGCTCTCGGCGATCCTCGGCGTGGTCATCATCGGCACGCTCTATCCGCTCGCGGTCGAGGGCGTGACCGGCGAGAAACTGTCGGTCGGGCCGCCCTATTTCAACGCCGCGGCAGGGCCGCTCGCGCTGATCCTGGTGGCGATCATGGCGGCGGGCCCGCTGATGCGCTGGCGGCGCGAGGATCTCGCCGTCGTCGCGCGG
>CAZZZX010000089.1:0-8618 GCA_964658585.1 uncultured Novosphingobium sp. | reverse complement strand
CCGGGCGTCGAGGACGGGTTCGCGCGCGCGATCGACACCTATGAATGGGCCGCCGCCCAGGCCGAGGCGATGGGCGGCGAGCTCGCCCGGCTGCGCCCCCGCCTCGTCGTCGCGACCTTCAAGCAATGGACCGCGCGCGAGCTCGATCTGCGGCGCGAGGCGGCCTCAGCCAGCGAGCTTGCCGAGGGCATGATCGCCGAGCCCGACTTCCACGTCCCCGCGATCGACTGGGAGCGCACGTCGCGCCGCGTGCTGACGCTCGAATGGGTCGACGGCATCAAGCTCTCGAATCGCGCCGGGCTGGTCGCCGCCGGGCACGATCTGCGCACGCTCGCCGAGACGCTGGTGCGCACCTTCCTGCGCCAGGCGATCGGCGACGGCTTCTTCCATGGCGATCTCCACCAGGGCAACCTGTTCGCGCTGCCCGACGGGCGGGTCGCGGCGATCGATTTCGGTATCATGGGGCGGATCGACCGGCAGGCGCGGCTGTGGCTCGCCGAGATCCTCCACGGCCTCATCACCGGCAATTACCGCCGCGTCGCCGAGATCCATTTCGAGGCGGGCTATGTCCCCGCGCACCACAGTATCGCCGAGTTCACGACCGCATTGAGGGCGGTCGGCGAGCCGATCCGCGGCAAGGCGGTGAAGGACATCTCGGTCGGCCAGATGCTCGATGGCCTGTTCGGCATCACGCGCGATTTCGACATGCAGACCCAGCCCCACCTGCTGCTGCTCCAGAAGACGATGGTGATGGTCGAGGGCGTCGCCACCGGGCTGCACCCGGATATCAACATGTGGGAGGTCGCCGCCCCCTTCGTGCGCGGCTGGCTGCGCGACGAGTTGGGGCCCGAGGCGGCGATCGCCGAGCGGGTGCATCGCCTCGCCCGGCTCGTCCATCGCCTGCCCGACATCGTCGAGCGGATCGAACGCGCCTATCCGCTACCCGGGGCCGCGCCCCCGCCCCCGCCGCTGCGCGACGTGGAGGTGATCCGGCTCGGCGGCGGCTGGCGCTATGGCGCCGTCGCGCTGCTCGCCGGGCTGGCGGGCGCGCTCGCGGCGCATTTCGCTTAAAGAGACCGACGCGACGCCGGGCGGATGGACACCCGGACGCCGACGATCGTTCGCACCGCAGCCGAAATGCTCGGCGCCTCATGAACAATCGGAACGATGCGATGACGAAGACAGCCCTGGTGGTGGGCGCGAGCGGCATCGCCGGCAGCGCGACGACGGCGTTGCTGGTGGACCAGGGCTGGACGGTGTTCGGACTGGCCCGGCGACCGACGCCCCAGGACGGCGTCCGGCCGGTGAGCGCCGATCTCCAGGATGCCGCCGGGACCGCGCGCGCACTCGCCGCGATCGATCCCGCCGCCGTGTTCGTCACGACATGGCTCCGACAGGACAGCGAGGCGGAGAATATCCGGGTCAACGCCGCGATGGTCCGCAACCTGCTCGACGGCCTGCCCAAACCGTCCGGGCCGCGGCACGTCGCGCTGGTGACCGGCCTCAAGCACTATCTCGGCCCCTTCGAGGCCTATGGGAAGGGCACGTTGCCGCAGACGCCGTTCCGCGAGGAGCAGGGGCGGCTCGATATCGAGAATTTCTACTATGCGCAGGAGGACGAGCTGTTCGCCGCGGCGGCGCGCGACGGCTTCAGCTGGAGCGTCCACCGTCCGCATACCGTGATCGGGCTGGCGGTCGGCAACGCGATGAACATGGGCACGACGCTCGCCGCCTATGCGACGCTCTGCCGCGAGACCGGCCGGCCGTTCACCTTCCCCGGATCGGCCACGCAATGGACCGGGCTTACCGACATGACCGATGCCGGCCAGCTCGCCCGGCATCTCCTCTGGGCGACCGAAACCGCCGCGGCGCACGACCAGGCTTTCAACATCGTCAACGGCGACGTCTTCCGCTGGCAATGGATGTGGGGCCGCATCGCCGACTGGTTCGGGATCGAGGCCGCGCCCTTCGACGGCATCGTCCGGCCGCTGGAGTCGCAGATGGCCGCCGATGCCGCGACATGGCGCGCGATCGCCGAGCGCGAGGGGTTGGCCGAGCCCGATCTCGCCCGCCTCGCCTCGCCCTGGCACACCGACGCCGATCTCGGCCGTCCGATCGAGGTCGTTACCGACATGTCGAAAAGCCGCCGCCTCGGCTTCACGGCGTATCGGCCGACCGACGATGCCTTCTTCGCGTTGTTCGAGCGGCTGCGCGCCGATCGCCTGATCCCGTGATGCGCCGCCGGGCCTAGCCCCTCTCGACCTGGCTGACGTCGCGTACCGCGCCGCGTGCCGCGTTGGTGGTCATCGCCGCATAGGCGCGCAACGCCGGCGAGACCGCGCGCTTGCGGCCGAGCGGCTTCCACGCCCTGGCGCCCCTCGCCACCATCTCCGCATGACGCCCGGCGAGCGCCGCATCGTCGATCTCCAGACGGATCACGCGGTTGGGGATGTCGATCAGCACCGGGTCGCCGGTCTCGACCAGCGCGATCAGTCCGCCTTCCGCCGCCTCGGGCGAGACATGGCCGATCGACAGCCCCGAGGTGCCGCCCGAGAAGCGGCCGTCCGTGATGAGCGCGCACGCCTTGCCCAGACCTTTGGATTTCAGATAGCTGGTCGGATACAGCATCTCCTGCATCCCCGGGCCGCCCTTGGGCCCTTCGTAGCGGATCACCACCACGTCGCCCGCGACCACCTGGTTGCCGAGGATGCCGGCCACCGCGGCGTCCTGGCTCTCGTAGACGCGCGCCGTCCCGCGGAAGGTGAGGATGCTGTCGTCGACGCCGGCGGTCTTCACGATGCAGCCCTCGGGCGCGAGGTTGCCGAACAGCACCGCGAGCCCGCCATCCTTCGAGAAGGGATGTTCGGTCGAGCGGATCACGCCGCCGGTGCGATCGGTGTCGAGATCCTCCCAGCGCGCCGACTGGCTGAACGCGGTCTGGGTCGGCACGCCGCCGGGCGCGGCGCGGAAGAAGGTGCGGACATCCTCGGACCTGGTCCGCCCGATGTCCCAGCGCGCGAGCGCGTCCGCCATGGTCGGCGCGTGGACGGTCGGCTGGCTGCTGTCGACGAGCCCGCCGCGCTCGAGCTCGCCGAGGATCGCCATGATCCCGCCGGCGCGATGGACATCCTCCATATGCACGTCGGCCTTGGCGGGCGCGACCTTGCACAGGCACGGTACGCGGCGGCTGAGCCGATCGATGTCCGCCATGGTGAAGTCCACCCCGCCCTCCTGCGCGGCGGCGAGCAGATGCAGCACGGTGTTGGTCGATCCGCCCATCGCGATATCGAGGCTCATCGCGTTCTCGAACGCGGCGAAGGTGGCGATGCCGCGCGGCGTCGCGGTGACATCGTCCTGCTCGTACCAGCGCTTCGCCAGATCGACGATGACGTGCCCCGCCTCGCGGAACAGCTTTTCCCGGTCGGCATGGGTGGCGAGCGTCGAGCCGTTGCCGGGCAGGGAGAGCCCCAGCGCCTCGGTCAGACAGTTCATCGAATTGGCGGTGAACATGCCCGAGCACGAGCCGCAGGTCGGGCACGCCGAGCGTTCGACCGCGGCGACCTCCTCGTCCGAATAGCTCTCGTCCGCGGCGACGACCATCGCATCGACCAGATCGAGCGCGCGGGAGACGCCCTTCATCACCACCTTGCCCGCCTCCATCGGGCCGCCCGAGACGAACACCGCGGGGATGTTCAGCCGCATCGCCGCCATCAGCATCCCCGGTGTGATCTTGTCGCAGTTGGAGATGCACACCATCGCGTCGGCGCAATGCGCGTTGACCATATACTCCACACTGTCCGCGATCAGCTCGCGGCTGGGCAGCGAGTACAGCATCCCGCCATGCCCCATCGCGATGCCGTCATCGACCGCGATCGTGTTGAATTCCTTGGCGACGCCGCCCGCCGCCTCGATCTCGCGCGCCACCAGCTGGCCCAAATCCTTGAGGTGGACATGCCCCGGCACGAACTGGGTGAAGCTGTTGGCGACCGCGATGATCGGCTTGCCGAAATCGGCGTCCGTCATCCCCGTCGCACGCCACAGCCCGCGTGCGCCCGCCATGTTGCGGCCATGGGTGGTGGTGCGGGAACGATAGACGGGCATGGCGGTGGACCTTCTGGAACGAGGCGCCGACATAGCGACGACATCGCGAAAGGAACAGTGCCGGCCGGGCGTCACGGTTGAAACGAAAGTGCGCGGGGAGTAGAGGCCGCCCACCATGACCGACCAGCCCCGCACCCTCTACCAGAAGATCTGGGACGCGCATGTCGTGCAGCATCGCGACGACGGCACCAGCCTGATCTATATCGACCGCCATCTCGTCCACGAGGTGACCAGCCCGCAGGCATTCGATGGGCTGCGCGCCGCCGGCCGCCGCGTGCGCCGCCCCGACCTGACGCTCGCGGTGCCCGACCATAACCTGCCGACCACGGCGCGGGCGGATGCGCACGGGAGCCGGCTGCCGATCCTCGATCCCGCGTCCGCCGAGCAGCTCGCCAGCCTGACGCGCAACACCGCCGAGTTCGGCGTCGAATATATCGACGATCTCGCGCCCGCGCAGGGTATCGTCCATGTCGTCGGCCCCGAGCAGGGCTTCACGCTGCCCGGCACCACGTTGGTGTGCGGCGACAGCCATACCGCCAGCCACGGCGCGCTCGGCGCGCTCGGCTTCGGCATCGGGACTTCCGAGGTCGAGCATGTGCTGGCGACGCAGACGCTGCTGCTCAAGCAGTCGAGATCGCTCGAGGTTCGCGTCGACGGCGAACTCGGCCCCGGCGTCACCCCCAAGGACGTCGCGCTGGCGATCGTCGCGACCCTGGGCGCGGGCGGCGGCGCGGGCTATGTCGCGGAATATACCGGCTCGGTGTTCCGCGCGATGTCGGTCGAGGGCCGGCTGACCGTGTGCAACATGTCGATCGAGGCCGGCGCGCGCGCCGGCCTGGTCGCACCCGACGAGACGGTGTTCGCGTACCTGAAGGACAAGCCGCGCGCACCCAAGGGCGCCGCATGGGATCGCGCGGTAGCATATTGGCGCACGCTCGCCACCGATCCGGGCGCGACCTACGACAAGATCGTGACGATCGATGCCGCGACGATCGCGCCGCTGGTCACCTGGGGCACCTCGCCCGACGATTCGGTGCCGATCACCGGCAGCGTCCCCGATCCGGCGAGCTTCGCCGATCCCGATCGCCGCGCCGCGGTCGAGAAGTCGCTCGCCTATATGGGGCTCGTGCCCGGCACGCGGATGCAGGATGTCGGCGTCGACCGGGTGTTCATCGGCAGCTGCACCAACAGCCGCATCGAGGATCTGCGCGCCGCCGCCGCGATCGCGCGCGGCCGCCATGTCGCCGCCGGCGTGAAGGAGGCGCTGGTCGTGCCCGGCTCGGGGCTGGTCAAACGCCAGGCCGAGGCCGAGGGGCTCGACCGCATCTTCGTGGACGCCGGCTTCGAGTGGCGCGAGCCCGGCTGCTCGATGTGCCTCGCGATGAATCCCGACAAGGTTCCCCCCGGCGAGCGCTGCGCGTCGACCAGCAATCGCAACTTCGTCGGCCGCCAGGGGCCGGGCGCCCGAACGCATCTGCTCTCGCCCGCGATGGCGGCGGCGGCGGCGGTGACGGGACGCCTCACCGATGTCCGCGGGCTCATGGAACTGGAAGGGGCCTGATGGAGCCGCTCACCCGCGTCGAGGGCCGCGCCTATCCGCTCGGCCGCGCCAATGTCGACACCGACATCATCATCCCGGCGGACCATCTCAAGACCACCAAGCGCACCGGTCTCGGCCGCTTCGCGTTCGAGGCGCTGCGCGAGGATCCCGCCAACGTCTTCGACGATCCCGCCTATGCCGGCGCGCCGATCCTGATCGCGGGCGCCAATTACGGTTGCGGCTCGTCGCGCGAACACGCCGCCTGGGCGATGGCGGACATGGGGATCCGTACCGTGATCGCACCGAGCTTCGCCGACATCCATGCCGGCAACGCGCTCAAGAACGGCATCCTGACGGTGGTGCTCCCCCAGCCCCAGGTCGATCGCCTGCTCGAGGTCGCGCGCGAGGGGCTGGCGATCACGATCGATCTGGAGAGCCAGACGGTGACGACGCCCTATCAGGACCGTTTCGCGTTCGCGGTCGATCCGTTCCGGAAGGCGTGCCTGCTCAAGGGCCTCGACGAGATCGGCATCACGCTGGAACTCGCCGACGCGATCGACGCGCACGAGGCGCGTCAGCAGGGCGAGACGCCGTGGCTGGCAGGAGCGGCGCGGGCGGCGTAGATCTTCCGGGTCGGGGATCTGCGGGATCCGCCGTTCGCTTGGCGCCGCATCAAGCCTGTCGAGATGCGCCCGTACCGCACGGACCTCGACACGACCTGCCGTTCGCCTCAGCCCCGCTCGCTGCGCGCCGGCGCCAGCCGCGCGGGTGCGCCCGCAGCCGGCCCGCTCGACCCGCGCACCACCAGCCGGTGCGGCAGCACGATATGGACGGGCGTCGGCCGCGCCTCGATCAGCGCGAGCAGCGCGTCGGTCGCGGCATAGGCCATGTCGCGCATCGGCTGGTGGATGGTGGTGAGGCATGGCCACACCGCCTGCGCGATCGCCCCGTCGTCGAAGCCGACGATCGACAGCCGCGCGGGCACCGGCACGCCCGCCGCGTGCGCCGCACTCAGCACGCCCGCCGCCATGTCGTCGTTGCTCGCGAAGATCGCGGTCGGCGGCTCCGCGCGCGCGAGCAGGCGATGCCCCGCGGCGAGCCCGGAGTCGAACCCGTAATCGCCCGCCTCCTCGATCACCGCGTCGCCCGAGATGCCGTGGCGCATCAGCGCGTCGCGGAACGCGGTGCGGCGGACATGCGTGGAGGCATGTGCAGGATCGCCGCAGACGATCGCGATCCGGCGATGGCCATGCCCGACGAGATGATCGACGACGAGATCGACCGCGGCGCGATCGTCCATCGCGACGTCGGGCACCGCGCTATCGTCGCGGTCGGGTGCGATCCGCACATAGGGCAGCCCGCAGCGATCGAGTTCGGCGGTCACCGCGGGATCGTCGCCCAGCGGCGGCACGAGGATCATCCCGTCGAGCCCGGCGGCGCAGCCCGCCATGCGCATCCGCCGCGGCGCCTCCTCCGCGCCGATGAAGGGCAGTACGATCAGCCGGTAGCGCTCGTCCGCCAGCCGCGCGGAAACGCCCGCCTGCAGGCCATGGACATAGGACGGCCCGGCATTGCCATAGGCGAGCCCGACCAGGAAGGAGCGCCGCGCGGCGAGGCTCCGCGCCGCGAGGTTGGGATGATAGTCGAGCGCCTGCGCCGCGGATACGACGCGCTCGCGCGTTGCGGCCCGGACGTTGGGCTCGTCGTTGAACACCCGCGACACGGTCTTGATCGAGACATCCGCCGCACGCGCGACATCGGTGATCGTGGCGTTGCGCCTGACTTGCCTTGGAACCACCGGGAACACCTGCACAATTCTGTCGAACGATCGGGATACGGCGTGCGCGCGTGCGCGACAAGCGGCGCGCTCAGCCGAGCATCCGGGCATAGTCGTCGGCGGTGCGCAGCAGCCGGTCGAGGATGCCGGGCTCGCTGAACGCATGGCCCGCGGCGGGGATCAGGTGGAACGCGGCCTGCGGCCAGGCGCGGTGCAGATCCCAGGCCGAGCGCATCGGCGTCGCGATGTCGTAACGGCCCTGGACGATCGTCCCGGGGATGTCGGCGAGACGATGCGCGTCGCGGAGCAGCTGTCCCTCCGCCATCCAGCCCCTGTGGACGAAGAAGTGATTCTCGATCCGCGCGAAGGCGAGCGCGAAGCGGTCTTCGGCGAAGCCGCCCGCGGTCGTCGGATCGGGCAGCAGCGTGATCGTGCCGCCTTCCCATTCGCTCCACGCGCGCGCCGCCGCGATCTGCGCCGCGCGGTCGTCACCGGTCAGCCGCCGATGGAACGCGGTCATCAGGTCACCGCGCTCGGCCGCGGGGATCGGCGCGATGAACGCCTCCCATCGGTCCGGGAAGAGCCAGCTCGCGCCGTCCTGATAATACCAGTCGAGCTCGGCCTGGCGGAGCAGGAAGATGCCGCGCAGGATCAGCGCGGTGGTGCGCGCCGGGTGCGCCTGTGCATAGGCCAGCGCGAGCGTCGATCCCCAGCTGCCGCCGAACACCAGCCACGCCTCGTGCCCGCACAGCGCGCGCAGCCGCTCGATATCGGCGACGAGATGCCAGGTCGTGTTGGCGTCGAGCGCGGCGTGCGGGGTCGAGCGCCCGCAGCCGCGCTGATCGAACAGCAGCACGTCGTAGCGCGCGGGATCGAACAGCCGGCGATGATCGGGGCCGCACCCGCCCCCCGGCCCGCCATGGAGGAAGACCGCGGGCACGCCGCCGCGCCGCCCGCAACGCTCCCAATAGACGCTGTGGCCGTCGCCGACGTCGAGCATCCCGCTCGCATAGGGTTCGATCGGCGGATAGGGCGTGCGCAGCGGATCGGTCATCGCGCGCGTCTCGCAGGACGCCGCGCGCGTGCCAAGCGGCTTGCGTCGGATGCGCAACGCGGCGCACCCTGCGATACGGGAGGGCTCGGAAGATGGACGACAGGCTGCGCGGACGGGCGATCGCGCTCCACGACGCTTTCACCCAT
>CAZZZX010000088.1:0-8638 GCA_964658585.1 uncultured Novosphingobium sp. | reverse complement strand
ACGCGCGACTGGCACGCGCTCCATTACTATCGCTGGCTCCAGTCGCAGGCCGGCGACGACATGTCGGTCCATTTCTGGGAATTCCATGCGCTCGGCGAGCGGCAGGTCCGCGGCTATGTCTGCAAGGACGGGCTGATGGCCGAGATCACGCATCTCGAAGTCGATTGGCAGGGCGACGCGCGGCTCAACCATCGCGCCTTCCAGTGTCGCATCAAGGACGAGGCCGGCCGCGACACCTTTGTCGAGGCCGAGGTCTTCGGCGTCTATCCGCTGCGCCCCGATCCCGCCTTCACCCTCAACGAAGGCGCGGCACGGATCGTGATCGACGGCGTGCCGGGATCGGGCTGGATGGAGATGGGCTGGCCGCAGCCCTATCTCGATCATATCGCCGCAGGGCCAGGCTATCGGTGACGGACCAAAAGCTGACCATGTGGACAGGTCGGCGCGCGATCGCGCTTTTTCTAGGTTGCCGGCCCGAACGTCCACAAGATCTGCTCAAAGGCGCCGACATCTATCCCGACGTCTGCCGCTGGTCGACGCGAACGCCGCACGCCCGGCGATAACGGCGGCCTATGCCCGCGCACTCGCGCTCGACACCGGCTACGCACGCAGTGTGGCCGGCGCGACCCTCTTCCCCTTCGACGGACTCCTGAAGAACGTCATCATGACGTGATAGATCGAACGGATATCGGATAGCCGCTCTCAGGATCGGGCACACTGCCGGCGGCATGGGCCTTTACGCGATCCTCGGTGACATCGCGGCATCCGCGCACTGGCCAGGGCGGCCTCTATCGACTGCGTCCCGCCCGGGACACGCGTCGGCACGGCCTCCAACTTGCTGGAGCCCGCGTTCGAACGGGGCTGGTGCGCCACGCAGTCAGCGGCGAACCAGTCTCCGCTGAGCGTTTCCCATTAAAACCGTATTTAAAGGGAAAAAGCCGGGGAATGCGGCTTCGCGCATCGATTTGAACCTAAAAATAGCATTCGATCTCGGCAGCTTAGCGCCGATTTCCCGTAGACACATAAATGGGAAATTGGCTGGCCTAAATGGGATCGGATCGGGGCCCGAAGGCTATCCAGCGTTGCCGCCTCCGCCATTCACGGATCACTGCCAGATCGCTGGCGCTCGTCGGCCACTTTGCTCAGCCGATCACAGGCTTGCTCGGTCGGAGACGGGTGCCGGAAGGTTGCTGTCGGTTCGCCCCGTTCGGTGCCGGACAACGTTCCGCACGTCGCCATTATCGCCAGAACGTTCATTTCCGATAGTTCGTCGTTTGCGGACGACGTACCTCAATCGCAACTCCGCTAATCAGGAAGTCGTCAGAACGACACTTCCGAACTCCGAAAAAAGTTCAGCCGACGAAAGAATCATACATCCGCCGAACTAACTTTCGGAACGCTTCGAATGGAATCGATCTAAGTCGAAACGATCGTCGTTTCGTTTTGAACTGACGAACATAACTCGCGATAGGCCAGATGACGTGATCTTCTGATATTTTTATTGTGTGGTTCTTTTTCCTATCTTACTGGGGAGACAGCATACCGACTCCCCGAGGAGCGCGTGCTTGTCAGCCAATTACCGACGGGCGACCCCGGTTGCGCGATCAGGAGAGTATTATGGTCGCCCATCTCAGTTTCGAGATCGCGCTTATCGACGCGATACGTCCGTTTGCGAAGAACCCGAAAAAGCACCCGAAAAGGCAGATCGACCTGCTGGCGAAAGCGATCGACGAGATCGGCTTCGTCAATCCAGCCTTGGTTGACGAGGAGAGCGAACTGATCGCCGGTCACGGGCGGCTGCTTGCCGCGCAGAATCTCGGGCTCAAATCGATCCCGATCATCCGCATCAGCGGGCTCACCTCGGCTCAAAAACGGGGCCTTCGGATCGCGGATAACAAACTGGCGGAACGGTCCGTCTGGGATATCCAGCTTCTCACCGAGGAGCTCGAGCTGCTGGTGCTCGAGGAGGATTACGACGTCTCGCTGACCGGCATCGATGAGATCGAGATCGAGAAGCTGCTGACCGATGACGCCGATGATCCCGACGACGAGCCTCCGATTGCACCGCCGCCGGTGACCTCGAGCGGCTGGTGCTCGAGCGCATCGCCGACAGCCGCCCTCTGCGACCGTAACAATCCAGACGGAAAGAAGACCCATGAGCACCGACGCCGAACTCGACAATTATGCGTGCCGACAGGCGATAGGCAGCTTGGAGGCGTGCTGTGGCCAGCTGACGCGGCGAACGCCCAACGCAAAGCCTCGCCGCCGCGATAGAGGGAAAACGGCGGCAAGACCTCAGCTGCTCCGGCCTGATCCTTTCTCCACGAGAGCCGTTGGACACCCCGACGACGCTTCCCCCCTCGCGTCGTCACCCGAATCTAGGCCCCGCCATCGAGCTTGCTCTGGCGGGTTTCTTTTGGGTCTCAGCATTGATCAGCTCGTTGACCGACCAGCCGCCCCGCCGATCTGCGCGACGCGATGACCTTTCTGCCAGCATCGCTCGCGACCGGCAGGATCGTTCACCAGGGCAAGGCGGCGCTCGACGATGAACGCCTCAGATCCGGCGCCGGGCGTGTTCAGTACTTGGAGTGCCTCGGCCCACCGCTCTTGATCCGGGTCCATCCTGCCGATCAGGGCGCTCGGCATGCCATGATCGCTGCCGAGAGATAGGCGTTGGCATCCGCGGTCCTGCCCTCCCGGCGCGCCGACCATGATAGCCGCAGCGCCTCGGTCGTCGCGCCGTCACCGTATTTTGCCGCCATCTGCGTCGCCAGCTCGCGCATGTTTCCCATGGCTTTCCTCTCCGACTCGCAGGCCGATTGCTGCCATGGGGCCCGAAGATGACGATGTTGAACAGCCCCACTGGTTGGCAAGCGTCCCAGCGCTGGACAGGAAGCGACATCGACGGCGGATAATCAAGCGCGTTCATTCCCTTAGTATCGGCGTTTCGTTTTCATATTGCCTTCCGAACTAGATACAAATCAAGCTGTGTGGCCTTGTGCGTCTCGCGCATCGGCGCATGATAACGTGGGTCGTCGAGCTGCTAAACGCAGCCAGAGGTATAGTCAGTGAGCGTGAAGGTTCTGATGAGCTACGCGGACGGCCGGCGTGTCCTGCGCCCCGAGCAAACCGATGACCTGACGATGGCAACCCGTGAGGCGCCGAGGCTTGCGGACGAGCTCGGCCGCGACCACCAACAAATCGGACCGCTTCCGACATCGATCGCATTGGAGAAAGACGGCTCCGACCTCCTGTTAATCAAGGTAGTCAGCGGCGGCCTGTGCAACTGATGGCGCTTAGGATCTCTTGCCATGTCCGCGAGGTCGCCGCATCGACCGCCTCATCGATTTGGCGTTGAGCGATCTCAGCGGCACCATCGGCGAACTCCGCTACGAGCGCGCTAGCGAGGATGCGGACCTGCTCGCTCTGGCGATCACGGCAGCGGTGCCGTCGCTCCGGCCGACATGCGCGCGGAAACATCCTGGTGACCAGCGCGCGGGTGTCGACAAATGCTCAACATCGTTCACACCGACCGCCCGTTCTTCGAGGCACATCAGGCGCTGCAGTCGGCCACCAAGCGCTCCCTCGTCGCACATGGATATTGGGAAGCGTTCGCGGGCACCTGCAAACCTCGGGTGTCGGTGTTCCGACGCCGTCCAAAGAGTGATCCGGGGATTGTAGCGTCATCGCAATCGCTCCGCGCCTGCATCGAGCGGATCGATATCCTAGCGATTAGACGAATGTCGTACGAAGAATGGTAACAAACGAGAATATTTATGACCGAGCGTTAATGACAAGTCCGCATTGTTGGCTCGAACGGAGCTAGCATGTGAGGGAGCAAATGAAAAGCTGGGCGGCGTTCTCAACGGAGCCGAACGTTCTTCTGGCGCAATATGGCGAGATCAAGCGGCAGGTCCCGCTTCTCTACATGTTGCTCGTGCTGAGCGCGGCAGCGCTGGCTTTTACGAACCGGCATCTTGCGCCGGTCAAGCTGACGATCGGCTTCACCGTCGTATTGGGCACAATCTGCGCATGGCGCGCGTTGCGATGGATCCTGGCGCCCGAAGCCAAGGATGTCACGGCGGCTCACGCGAGGAACGAGCTCGTTCGTACCACCGTAATCGCGGGCCTGATGAGCGTCGCCTTCGTAAGTTGGTCGTTTCTCCTCGACCAATATGGCGGTCCGGCCGAGCGCGGTCATGTCGCCCTGTTCATTGCCGTGACGGTAATCGGCTGTATTTTTTGCCTGGTCAATCTGCCGCAAGCCGCTATGGTCGTCACCGCTTCGGTGACGCTGCCCTACCTCGCTTATTACCTGTTCCGCGGAAACGAAGTTTTTACCGCGATGGCGTTCAACATCGCACTTGTCACGATCGTAATGATTCGTGTGCTGCTAAACAGTTTCGCAGGTTTCGAGACGCTCATCCGATCGCAGGATACGCTAGCGGCCAAGCAGCGCGAGGCGGAGCGGCTGAGCGCCGAGAATGCGCGGCTGGCCCACACCGACGCTCTCACCGGACTGCCAAACCGTCGTCAATTCTTCGCCGAACTCGACCGGTTGCTGGCCGCAGCGAAGCTCAGCGGTGAGCGCCTAGCGATCGGCATCCTCGATCTGGACCGGTTCAAGCCCGTCAACGACACCTTCGGCCACGTTTTCGGCGATCGCCTCCTGATCGCGGTCGGACGGCGGCTGAGCAAGATCGCGAGCGACGGTATGGTGTTGGCGCGACTGGGCGGCGACGAGTTCGGCATTCTCATTACACGCGATGTCGACCGTGCCCGCGAAATCGGGCAGTCTATCTGCGACAGACTGGCCGTGCCCTTCTCGATCGACGATCACTGCATCGTGATCGGGTGCTCGGCCGGGGTAGCAATCTTTCCGGATGCCGGGGACACGGTGCACGAGCTGTTCGACCGCTCAGATTATGCATTGTACCACGTCAAGTCGGCGAAGCGCGGGGGATGCGCCGCCTTTTCTCTGGCGCACGAGACGCACATCCGATCTGAGCGCGCGATCGAGACCGCGCTCCAGTCCGCCGATCTGAACGAGGAACTACATGTCCGCTTCCAGCCGATCATGTGCACGCGGACGCTTGGCGTGCTCGGTGTCGAGGCGCTCGGCCGTTGGACTAGCCCGACGATCGGCGCTGTGAGTCCAGAACGGTTCATCACCACGGCCGAGCGAATGGGGTTCATCCACTCCATTACCGCGACGCTGTTCGGTAAGGCGCTCGCCGAGTTCGCTACGATTCACGAAGCGATCGGGCTTTCGTTTAACCTGTCTGCGCTCGACATCGTGTCGTCTGCAACCGTCGCAAGGCTGATCGAGATGGTCGACCGCGCTGGCATCGATCCCAAGCGGATCACGTTCGAGCTGACCGAGACCGCGTTGATGCGTGATTTTGAAGCGGCCGTGGGCGGTATCAAGTCACTGCGCACACTAGGCATCCGCGTCGCGCTCGATGATTTCGGTAGCGGCTACTCCAGCCTCGGTTACCTTCGGCGGTTGCCCCTCGACAAGGTCAAGGTCGACCGCAGCTTCGTCGCCGACATGGACGAGACGTCAGGGCGAAACATCCTCACCGCGATCCTCGGACTGTGCCAGACGCTCGAACTCGATTGCATCGTCGAGGGTGTGGAGACGGAAGCGCAGCTCGCTTCGCTGCACGAGCTCGGCTACCGCCTAGCGCAAGGCTATCTGTTTGCCGAACCTATGCGACTGAACGCATTCCTGACCTGGATGCGCAACCACGGCGGCGCCGCCGGCCGGCGCAGCGATCGCTCCGAACCGCAGCTGCGCATCGTTGCCTGACCGGCAGGAACAAAGTTCAGCTCTTCCATGAGCCCAGAGTCCGTCACAGAAATTTCACGGATAATGCATCACGATCGATATCGACCAACGATCAGGCTGCTGTCCAGGCTCGACAGCGACAGGTCAGCTGCCGCGGACGCTGATACTTGCATGTAGCCTTAAATAGGCGCACTCCTGAACGACTCGTCGTTGATTATCTGCGCGGTACCGTCAGCTGCGATGAGCACCGGAATCACGATCCTTGGACCGGTGGTCATCCTCTTCGATCGAGGTCGGGCATCGTTGCAGCGAACAACCGACATTACGGCGCGTGACCGACATTACGGCGACTAACCGCCGCTTCGAAGTAAGCGAGCGAGTGTCCGATCTTTCGAAGGATCGCTCCAAATCTGATGGGGCGGACGCCCCCCGACGGCGTCGATGTGCCAGAGTGGAGGTGTTGAAGCACCACTGAGGGATCGGCAGGACACGGCAGATCGGCTCGACCCCATAGACATCGCGGTTATCGTCGATGAACGGGATCATCGCTTGAACGGGCGGTCGAGCTCCGCCTGAGCAAAATATGCTGACGCCTTGCGCAAAATCTCGTTGGCCTGTCGCAGCCCGCGAACCTCGCGTTCCAGCGCCTTCACCTTATCGGCGACCTCGGCGGGGACACCGGCGCGTCTGCCGCTATCGATCGCGGCCTTCTTCACCCACTCATGCAGCGTCTGCGGCACGCAGCCGATTTTCTCGGAGATCGACACAACCGCCGCCCACCGTGACCGATGATCCCGCTCGTGATCGAAAACCATCCGCACCGCGCGCTCGCGGACCTCGGGCGCAAACTTGTTCGTCGTCTTGCTCGTCATGGCTCCACCTTCTCAGGAGTTGGAGCCTCCGACAAACCCGGGGCGGTTCACTTTCATCGGAGCGGTCGCTAACTTTGGGCTGCTGCGCCTGATGCGCTTCGAAGGGGGGCGGTCGGTACGGATGATGTCTAGCATCGACCGGCCGCCGACCTCGGGCTGGTGGCGGAGCAGGCGAACCGTTGCCGGATCGATCCCGATCTCGTCGAGCAGCATGTCGAAGCGAAACGGCATCCTGATCCCCTGTCGTCAATGAGTGACGGGACCCATGCTGCGTCGGTGCGTAATCAACACGAATGCCTCTGATCGTCTTCAGATCGATCGGCGACAGGCGTCCTCAAGCTCGCGCGTGGATATCCGTCAACGTCTCGCCCGAATCCTTCGCCGCCTTCGCATCGAGAAGGGTTGGAGTCAGGAGCGCTACCCCGACGAAGCCGGCATCCACCGGACCTACGTCAGCGACATCAAACGCGGCGCGCGAAACCCGACGATCGCCATCGTCGAGAAGCTCACCGCGCCATTCGGCGTGCCGGTGGGTTCACTGCTGGATTAAATAAACATTGCAATGGCCTGATCGGTGCGGGCCGTGTTTCGCTCATCGGTCGTTATGAGGCTTCGCCGCCAGCGATTGGTTGGTGATGATGGAGATCAAGCTAATGGCAACGCCTGAGGATCTGAAGGACCTGTACACTGATGAGTTGAAGGACTTGTGGTCCGCGAACGATCAGATGAAGCGGCTGCTTAAGAAGATAGCCGGTAAGGTGAGCGACTCCGGCCTGAAGGAGATGTTGCAAGCCTCGCAGGATGGCATCGAGCAGCATACCGCGATCCTAAAGGGGCTCATCGAGGGTCAGGACGAGAAGGTCTCCAAGGAACATTGCAAGGGCATGGAAGGGCTCGTTAGCGAGGCGACCAAGCATATCGTCGAGGAAGGGCCGGAGAAGGGCCCGCTCTTGGATGCCGTCGTGATCGCGCAATATCAGCGCATGTCGCATTATGGCGTCGCCGGCTTCGGCACGGCCGCCGCTTATGCCAAGGCGCTGGGCCTGAAGGACGACGCCAAGGCGCTATCGACTGCCACCAAGGAAATCTACGGCAGCGACAAATACGTTTCCAAGCTCGCCGAAACGATTAGGGTCCAAACTCAATCAGCGGCTTGAGGTGGAGCGGCTTTCCTGATTCACAGGTAGCGTGGATCATGGAGGTGAGCATGGCGCTGTTCTGGTTGTCGGAGGAGGCGTGGGCGGCGATCGAGCCGCATCTGCCGAGGAACCAGCCCGGCGCACGCCGTGTCGATGATCGCCGGGTGATCTCGGGTATCCTGCACGTGCTGAAGGTCGGCTGCCGCTGGTGCGACTGTCCGGCCGACTACGGGCCCTCGACGACGGTGTATAACCGGTTCAACCGGTGGTCGCGCCGGGGCTTCTGGCTCAAGCTGCTGGACGCACTGGTGGATGCCGGCGCGGTGACGAAGAGCACTGCCATCGACAGCACCTACGTCAAGGCGCAGCGCGCTGCGTTCGGAGCAAAGGGGGGCGTGCGGCACAAGCGATCGGCCGCTCGCGCGGCGGCTGGACGACCAAAGTCCACGCGCTCACCGACGTCATCGGCCGTCCCTATGCGCTGATGCTGACGCCAGGCAACGTCAGCGACATGAAGGCCGCGCCCACGCTGATCGAACGTGCCGGGCGCATGCGCTACCTGCTCGGCGACAAAGGATACGACGCTGACAGCCTGCGTGTCTTGGCTCGCAATGCCGGCGCAACGCCCGTCATCCCCGGCCGGCGCAACCGCAAGCGCGTCGTCCGCTATGACAAGGACCGCTACCGCGGCCGCCACCTCATCGAGAACGCCTTCTGCCGCCTCAAGGACTTCCGCCGCGTCCACACCCGCTACGATAAGCTCGCCGCCAACTTCCTCTCAGCCGTAGCCCTCGCCACCGCCGTCGCCTTCTGGCTGTGAACGAGTCTGAGCCCTA
>CAZZZX010000087.1:0-8665 GCA_964658585.1 uncultured Novosphingobium sp. | reverse complement strand
GCGCGTCGACATAGCGGTCGTGGAACTGGCCGGCGTCGAACTTGCCCGCCTTCTTCTCGATCAGCGAGGTGGCGAGATCGAGCAAGTCTTCGTCCGGCTTCGCATCGCCGATGTCGCGAAAATAGCTCGACGCCTTGTTGACCTCGTCGGCATAGCGCAGCGTCTCCAGCACCAGCCCGCGCCCGCACGGCTTGAGGCTGACGACATATTCGCGGCCGCGCAACGCGAGTTGCCCGAGACCGACCTTGCGCGTCTTGCGCAACGCCTCGCGCAGCACGACGAACGCCTCCTCGGCGAGATCGTCGGCGGGGACGACGAAATAGGGCTTGTCGTAATAGATCGCGTCGACCTCGTGCGCGTCGACGAAGCTGGTCAGCTCGAGCGTCTTCTTGCTCTCCAGCCTGACGCCCTCGATCTCCTTCTCGTCGAGCAGGACATATTCGCCCTTCTCGACCTCGAAGCCCTTCATGATCTCGTCGGGATCGACCGGTCCGATGCCGTCGACGACCTTCTCGTAATGGATACGCTTGCCCGAAGGCTCGTGGATCTGGCGGAACGAGACGGTCGCGCCGCTCTTGGTGGCCGAGAAGATCTCGACCGGGATCGAAACCAGCGCGAGCCTGATCTGCCCCTGCCAATAGGCCCGTGCCGCCATCGTCCGAACCCTCCGCCTGTCGGGCCGACTCAATCCGGCGAGCGTGGCTTTCGCTCCCGCGGACTGTCAGATGCGTGTCGTAACCGCGATGCCGAGACGGCGATCGTCGAGGGTGCCGTAGAGTTCGAGCGGAATCCGTGGGGGTGGGGTCCTGAGCAGGATGCGGCGGGGCCCGACCAGATCGATCGAAATCTCCGCACTCAGCATGGTGCCGTCGCGCACCAGGGGAACGGGCACGCCATCGATCGACAGCGTGGATCGATCGGCGAAGCCCGGCTCGATCTCGTTGACATAGCCGAGGCGGATACGGACGGTGGTGGCGCCGATCGGCGGGGCGCTCCACGTCCAGCCGACCTCGTCGCTCGAGGTCCAGCGGAAACTGGGATTGGCACCCTCGACGCCGTGCCAGGGGTAGGGATCGCCGCGCAGCGGACCAGGCGCGTGGTCCAGCCCGGGGGCAACGAGGTCGAGCGTCAATACGGGCGGTCCGACCAGATCCAGGATCGCCCGCGATCGGGGCGACGGGGTCGCGGTCGCGAAGCCGTTCAATCCGCCGCCGTTGCGCAACACGAGCCCGCTGCTCAGACCAAGCCGTGCCAGCGATTCGACCGTGTGCATCGAGACGTGACCGTTGCGCGGGCCGACATACCACCAGTTCGCGCGGATCATCCCGATATCGGGCGGCTGGATGCCGGTGCCGATCAGGATGCAGCCATCGTCCGCGAGGAAGCCGCGCATCTCGCGCATCGACGCGACCGGATCGACCGAATGCTCGATGACTTCGAAGCAGGTGATGACGTCGAACCGGCCGTTCGGGCGGGCCGGACTGGCGAAGGGATCATAGCTCTCGGCATCGTAACCGGCCTCGCGCAGCGCGGCGGCGAGTAGCCCGCGCCCGCCGCCATAATCCAGCACCCGCAGCGCGCCGCGATGTGCGTCGAGCATCGCCGCGACCATCCGTGCATCGCCGCGCGGGCGGTTCTCGACATAGTCGCCGTCGACGAGGACATAATCGTCATTGTAGACGAACCTCGCGAAATCCGCCTCGCTCCAGGTGTCTAACGCGCCGGTGAAGAGGAACCCGCACGCGCCGCAGCGATGATAGGCGATCGGCAGTCCGGCGAGGCCGAACGCATAGGGCTCGGTGGTCGAGCAGACCTTGTTGAAGTCGACGACATCGAACAGCGGCGCGGAGCCCCCGCAGATCTTGCACGCCAGCGCCGGTGTTCCGGGTCGGGAGAGCCGTGGAAGTCCGGCAAGCACATGCAACATCCCGGCGTCCATCCGTGCTCTATTCCTTCCCGCCGAACCCTGGATCCGTCGATGATGCGCCACGCAAAAGGCCGCCCGTGCATCACGCGCGGACGGCCTCGTTCGTTCCGGTCACCGGACGATGCGCGTCAACCCTGGGCGGGCTCGTCGTTGTTCGTCTCGGCGCTGGCGCCCGGCTCGGCGTTGGGATCGTAATCCTCGGTGAAGCCGGCCTCGTCGCGCTCGAACATCTCGGACATGACGTCGACGCCCTTCTCCTGAAGCTCGGCTTCCTCGGGCGAGCGCGCGACGTTGACCTTGATCGTCACCGAGACTTCGGCGTGGAGCACGACGCGGACCTCGTGCAGACCGATCGCCTTGATCGGGCGATCGAGCACGATCTGGCTGCGACCGACATGCGCGCCGTCGGCGGCGAGCAGGTCGGCGAGATCGCGCGCCGACACCGAGCCGTAGAGCTGGCCGGTATTGGACGCCTGACGGATCAGCGTCAGCGTCTTGCCGTCGATGCCCTTGGAGTCGGTCAGCGCGGTCTCGCGCTTCTTGGCGTTCTCGGCCTCGATGCGCTCACGATTGGCCTCGAACACCTTGCGGTTGGCGTTGTTCGAGCGCAGCGCCTTGTTGTTGGGCAGCAGGAAGTTGCGGGCGTACCCGTTCTTCACCGTCACCACGTCGCCGATGGCGCCGAGCTTCTCGACGCGCTCGAGCAGGATCACTTCCATGGTCTGGCGCTCCTTACTTCACGACGTAGGGGAGAAGGCCGAGATGCCGCGCGCGCTTGATCTCGCGGGCCAGCTCGCGCTGCTTCTTGGCGGAAACCGCGGTGATGCGGCTGGGCACGATCTTGCCGCGCTCGGACACGAAGCCCTGGAGCAGACGGACATCCTTGTAGTCGATCCGCGGAGCGTCCTTGGCGGAGAAGGGGCAGCTCTTGCGGCGGCGGAAGAAGGGGCGGGCCATTGTCTCTGGATCCTATTCTGGCTCAGGCGGCATCACGATCGCGGGGGCGGTCGCCGCGGTCGGGGCGGTCACCACGATCGCGATCGGGGCGGTCGCCGTCCTCGCGGTCGCGGCGACGCGAGCGGTCGCGCTCGTTGCGGCGCATCATCGCGGACGGGCCGGCCTCATGCTCGTCGACGCGGACGGTCATGTAGCGGATCACGTCCTCGTCGATCGCGATCTGGCGCTCCAGCTCGACGATGCCCGCGGACGGGCCGTCGATCTCGAGCAGCACGTAGTGCGCCTTGCGGTTCTTGGCGATCCGGTAGGCGAGCGAGCGCAGGCCCCAGGTCTCGAGCTTGACGACCTTGCCGCCGCTCGCCTCGATGATCTTGGTGGCGGTCTCCGCCAGCGTGTCGACCTGCGCCTGGGCGAGATCCTGACGCGCGAGAAACACATGCTCGTACAGAGCCATGTGGTCGTCCTTCCATATTGGCCGATCGCTGACGGCCACCCGATGTGGACGCCCCTCCGGCTATCGTTCAGTGTGTCCGACGGTATCCGCACGCACCGTTGGGAACGGCGCCGATAGAGGAAAGCGCGCGCGGACGCAAGCGCCGCGTCCGGCTTGCAAGCCCGCACCACCTGTCCGAAGGAGGCGCGATGTCGTCGCTTCCATCCCGCCCGCGCCTGCGCGCGATCGGCCGCTGGCTCCGGCCGAAATCGGCGGGGGTGCGCGTCACCCGCGCGGCCAGCCGGCGGATCGAGCGCGGCAACCGCGCGCGCGACGCGGCAGACTGGGCGGGTGCCGCACTGGCGTATCGCGCCGCGCTCGATCTGATGCCGGGGCTGATGCACATCTGGATGCAGTTCGGCAACGTGCTGCGCGAGGCGGGCGACGGCGCGGCGGCGCGCGACGCCTATGCCACCGCCGCCCGGATCGCCCCCGCCAATCGCGAGGCGCATCTGCTGCTCGCCGAGATCGCGCGCCTGAACGACGATCCCGCCGCCGCGATCCGCCATGCGACCGCCGCCTTCCGGCTCGATCGCAGGGATCATGGCGTGCGCATCGCATTGCTGCGCGCGTTGTCGGCGAGCCGCGCCGAGCATCGCGTGCTGCTCGACGAGATCGCCGCGAGCGCCGGGATCGGGACGGCTCCGCACCCTGCGGCAGCGGCGGACGACGCGGTTCGCCTATGGGTCGATGTCGGCGACCTGCTCGGCCATTTCGCGCGGGCGCGCCTGCCCTCGGGCCTCCAGCGCGTGCAGATCGAGGTGGCGACCGCGATGCTTGCGCTCGAGCCGGAACGTATCGCGATGTGCTGCCATGTCGCCGCCGCGAACGGCTGGGTGCCGTTGCCGGCGGCGCGCTTCGCCGCGCTGGTCGATCTCGCGATGGCGGGCGACGACGTCGCCGAACCGCAATGGCAGGCGCTGCTGACCGCCACCTTCCACGCGATCGCGATGGCGCCGCCGCTCCGCTTGCGCCCCGGTGCGACGCTGTTCAATCTCGGCATGGCCTGGGCGGAGCGGTCGTATCCCGAGACGGTCGCGGCGGCGAAGCGCGGGTCGGCGATCCGGTTCGCCGCGCTCGCCTGCGATGTCATCCCGCTGACGACGCCGGACCAGCTCCCCGCCGATATCGTCGAGGCGTGCGGCCGCTGGCTCGACGGGCTCGCCGCCAATGCCGATGCGATCGTCGCGATCTCGGAAGCGACCCGGCGCGACGTGCTCGCGGTCGCGGCGCGGCGCGGCACGCCGATCGCGCCCGATGCGATCGGCGTCGCGCGGCTCGACGGACGGTTCGCGCCGACCGGCGGCGGCGTGCTCGGCGCAGACGCGCTCGGCCGATGGGGGCTGCGCGACGGGCGCTACGTCCTCTATGTCTCGACGGTCGAGCCACGCAAGAACCACCTCGCCGCGCTTGCCGCCTGGGACATGCTGCGCGCCGATCTCGCGGCAGAGGCGATGCCGACGCTGGTCTGCGTCGGTCGGATGGGCTGGATGAGCGCGCCGGTCGAACGCCGGCTCGCCGAGCGTCCCGATCTGGCCCGGCATGTCCGGATGCTGGCGGGGATATCGGACGCCGCGCTCGATCTGCTCTACCGGCATTGCGCGTTCACGCTCTATCCCAGCCTGTACGAGGGCTGGGGGCTGCCGGTCACGGAATCGCTCTGCTACGGCAAGGTGCCCGCGATCGGGCAGACCTCCTCGCTGCCCGAGGCGGGCGGCGACTTCGCGGTCTATTACGATGCCGCCGATCCGCGTGCCATCGCGGAGGCGGTGGGCGCGCTGGTCCGCGATCCCGAGCACCGCGCGCTGCGTGAACGCCGGATCCGCGCGACCTTCGCGCCACGGCCCTGGTCCGCGATCGCGCGCGACATGCTCGATCTGGCGATGCCGCAGCCGGTCTGATGCGGGGTGCCGACGGTTGCGCCAGCCCGCCCATGCCCCTATCGCACGCCGCCTGCACAAGGAGAGTTTCATGCGCGCATTCATCTTTCCGGGGCAGGGCAGCCAGGCGGTCGGCATGGGGCAGGCGTTGGCCGCGGCGAGCGCCGCGGCGCGCGCGGTGTTCCAGGAGGTCGACGACGCGCTCGGCCAGCATCTTTTCCGGCTGATGAGCGAGGGCCCGGCGGACGAGCTTCAGCTCACCGAGAACGCGCAGCCCGCGATCATGGCCAATGCGATCGCGACGCTGCGCGTGCTCGAGCGCGAGGGTGGCATCAGGCTGGCCGACAAGGCGGCATTCGTCGCCGGTCACAGCCTCGGCGAATACAGCGCCTTGTGCGCCGCCGAGGCGCTCGGCCTCGCCGAGACCGCGCGCCTGCTGCGCATTCGCGGCGACGCGATGCAGGCGGCAGTGCCGGTGGGCAGAGGCGCGATGGCGGCGCTGCTCGGGCTCGATTTCGCCGCGGTCACGCAGATCGCCGCGGACGCCGCCGAGACCGAGGTCTGCGCGGCCGCTAACGACAATGCGCCGGGGCAGGTCGTCGTCTCGGGCGACAAGGCCGCGGTCGAGCGCGCGGTCGAACTCGCCAAGGTGCGCGGCGGCAAGCGCGCGATGCTGCTGCCGGTCTCCGCGCCGTTTCATTGCGCGCTGATGGAGCCCGCCGCACGCGTGATGGACGCAGCGCTCGCCAAGGCGGCGCTGCGGGCGCCGCTGGTGCCGCTCTACGCCAACGTCACCGCCGCACCCGTCGCCGATCCGGGCGCGATCCGCACGCTGCTCGTCGATCAGGTGACCGGCACGGTGCGGTGGCGGGAAAGCGTCGAGGCGATGGCGGCGGCGGGCGTCGAGGAGTTCGTCGAGTTCGGCGGCAAGGTGCTCGGACCGATGGTCAAGCGCATCGCGCCCGACACCACCGGCACATCGGTGGTGACGATGGCGGACATCGAGGCGCTGGCGAAGCGGCTCTAGGTCCGGACCCCTCTCCCGCAGGCGGGCGAGGGCAGGGCAAGGGGCTTCTTCCCCGACGGGCACGAGCCTTCCCTTTCCCGTGAGGAGAGGGCGGATAAGGAGAGACAGATGTTCGATCTCACAGGCATGACCGCGCTGGTCACCGGCGCGTCCGGCGGGCTCGGTTCGGCGATCGCGCGCGCGCTGGCGGCGCAGGGGGCGAGGGTGGCGCTCTCCGGCACCCGCGCCGAGACGCTGACCGCGCTCGCGCAGGAGATCGGCCACGGCGCGCTGCCCATCCCGTGCGATCTGTCCGACTCCGTCGCGGTCGATGCGCTGGTGCCGGCGGCAGTGACCGCGCTCGGCGGCCGGCTCGACATCCTCGTCAACAATGCCGGCGTCACCCGCGACAATCTCGCGATGCGGATGAAGGACGAGGAATGGGCGAGCGTGATCCGCGTCAATCTCGAGGCCGCCTTCCGGCTGACGCGCGCCGCCGCCAAGCCGATGATGAAGCAGCGCTTCGGCCGGATGATCTCGATCACGTCGGTCGTCGGCGTCACGGGCAATCCCGGCCAGGCCAATTACGCCGCCTCCAAGGCCGGGCTGATCGGCATGTCCAAGGCGCTGGCGCAGGAGCTTGCGAGCCGCCAGATCACCGTCAACTGCGTCGCGCCCGGCTTCATCGCTTCGGCGATGACCGATGCGCTGCCCGACGCGCAGAAGGACGCGCTCAAGGCGCGCATACCGGCGGGCGGGCTCGGCAGCGGCGACGACATCGCCGCGGCGGTGGTCTATCTCGCCTCACGCGAGGCGGGGTACGTCACCGGGCAGACGCTGCACGTCAATGGCGGGATGGCGATGATCTGAGCGCGCCGCGCACGCCGTCGCCCAGGTCAGCGCGGCCAGCACCAGCGGCGCGACCGGCAGGCCGAATCCCATTGCGAGGTCGCGCGCATAGAGCGGCAGCAGATAGCCCGCGGCGAGGATCAGCTTCTCCCACGGCCGGAAACCGCGCCTCAGCCCCTCGCCGAACAGCCAGGCGAGCGGGATCGCGGTCGCGGTGAGGTCGTAGTCGAGCAGGAACGGGCTCATCAGCACCGTCGCGGTCGCGCACAGCGCCGCCTGTCCGCCGGGCACGCAATCGCGCCGGCAGGTCCGGGCGAGCAAAGCTGCGGCGGCGAGCGCGACAAGCGCCTGCAGCGCGTAACCGAGTGCGATCCCGCCGTGCAGCACCTGCACCGCGGCATAGACGCTGACCATCTTGCCGGGCTCGACCAGCCCCTGTTCGAGGATCGCGCGGCCGACCGCGCTGCCCGCGACGAAGCCGTGCCAGACGCCGGGCCCGAACGCCACGAGCGACACCAGCGCCAGCACGCCCGCGGCGCCGATGCCCGCCGCCGCGGTCCGCCAGCGTCCGCTCGCCAGCACCAGCACGGGGATCGCGAAGGCGAGCTGCGGCTTGACGATCAGGCAGCCGAGCAGCGCACCCGCCAGCCACGGCCGCCGGTCGAGCAGCCACAACCCGCCGCCGAGCAGCGCCGCGGTGAGGAAGCCGTTCTGGCCATGGCCGATATCGGTGACCACCGCGGGGAAGGCGAGCATCGTCATCGCCGCGCCGCGATGCGTGCCGAGCCAGCGCCGCACGACCAGCGCATAGGCCGCGCCGGTCGTCGCCAGCCAGACCGGCAGCGCCCAGAAATAGGGCATCAGCCCGAGCGGCAGGCAGACCAGCAGGAAGGGCGGCGGATAGAGGAAGGACGAGACGCCGGGATCGACCGGCATCGACCCGCGCTCGACCGCGTAGAGCCGGGCGAGATCGTAGGCCGCCGCGGGCGTGCCGGCGAGCGCCAGCCGCGAGGCGGACCAGAAGGCGAGGAAATCGGTGCCCAGCGGCTTGCCGAACCGGTCGATGCCCTGGCGGCTCATCGCCAGCCACGCGGCGAACACCACCAGCGTCACGCCGAGCAGCGCGATCCGGTAGCTGCGTGCGCGCGGCGCATCCAGCCAGGCGGCATCGCGCAGGGTCGCAATCGGGCTGGGATCGGTCGGCATCGCCGCCGCTTATCGGCGCAGGGTCTTGGAGAAATGGTAAACGCCGCCGTCTTCGCGGCGGGCGGCGGCCTCTTGCAAGCCCTGCGAGGGGCGTCTAGGGGCGGGCGCAACGAGGACCCCAGTTGAAGGGAAGACCATGAGCGAGACCGCCGAGCGCGTGAAGAAGATCGTCGTCGAGCATCTCGGCGTCGAGCCCGAGAAGGTCACCGAGGAGGCGAGCTTCATCGACGATCTGGGCGCGGACAGCCTCGACATCGTCGAGCTGGTGATGGCATTCGAGGAGGAATTCGGCGTCGAGATCCCCGACGACGCCGCCGAGAAGATCACGACCGTCAAGGACGCGATCA
>CAZZZX010000086.1:0-8767 GCA_964658585.1 uncultured Novosphingobium sp. | reverse complement strand
ACCGAGACCCTGGTCCGCACGCCTGTCCGAGGCGCGATGGGTGTCCCCGATCGTGCTGCTGCTGCTTTGGGAGGCGGGATCGCGCATCGGCCTGATCCCGACGCGCACGCTGGCGGCGCCGTCCGCCGTGCTCGCGACGATGATCGGGATGATCCGCTCGGGCGAGTTGCCGGCCAACCTGCTGGTCTCGTTCTGGCGCGCGCTGATCGGGCTGACGATCGGCGTGACGATCGGCACGGTGCTCGGCCTCGCCGCCGGGCTTTCGCGTCAGGGCGACGCGGTCATCGATCCCGTCGTCCAGATCAAGCGGACGATCCCGGTGGTGGCGCTGTCGCCGCTGTTCATCGTCTGGTTCGGCATCGGCGAGACGCCCAAGATCGCGCTGATCGCGTTCGCGACGATCTTCCCGGTCTATCTCAATCTCTATCAGGGCATTCGCGGCGTCGACGTCCGGCTGATCGATGCGGCGCGCAGCTTCGGGCTGAGCCGCCTGGACCTGATCCGCCACGTCGTGCTGCCCGGCGCGATGCCCAGCCTGCTCGTCGGCTTTCGCTACGCGCTGTCGATCGCGGTCATCATGCTGGTCATCGCCGAGCAGATCAACGCATCCTCCGGGCTCGGCTTCCTCATCAACAACGCCCGCGACTTCATGCGCACCGACATCATCGTCGTCTGCCTGATGGTCTATGCCATTCTCGGGCTCGGCGGCGATCTGCTCGTCCGCTCGATCGAGAGCCGGGCGCTCGCCTGGCGCCCGAGCATGATCGAGGCGCGGTCGTGAGCGAGGTGGTCCGCATCCCGGTGGCCTTCGCGCCCGCGCCCGAGGTCGCGCCCGTCGTCCGGCTGTCGCACTTCTCGCGCCATTTCGGCGAGACGCGCGTGCTCGACGATCTCGACCTGTCGATCGCGCCGGGCGAGTTCGTCGCGCTGCTCGGCCGTTCGGGCTCGGGCAAGACCACGCTGCTGCGCACGCTCGCCGGTCTCGACGGCGCGGAAGGGCAGGACGTGACCGTGCCGTCCTCGCGCGCCACCGTCTTCCAGGACGCGCGGCTGCTGCCGTGGAAGCGGGTCTGGCAGAATGTCGCGCTCGGCGTGCGGATGGGAGCCGCGCGCCACCATGCCGAGCAGGCGCTGCGCGAGGTCGGGCTCGACCATCGGCTCGACGCCTGGCCGCTGACGCTGTCGGGCGGCGAGGCGCAGCGTGCGTCGCTCGCCCGCGCGCTGATCCGCAAGCCCGATCTGCTGCTGCTCGACGAGCCGTTCGCCGCGCTCGACGCGCTGACGCGGATCAAGATGCACGCGCTGGTGCTGGCCTTGTGGCGCACGCACCGGCCCGCGGTGCTGCTCGTCACCCACGATGTCGAGGAGGCGATGGCGCTCGCCGACCGCATCCTCGTCCTCGACAGCGGGCGTATCGCCGCGGAGGAGCGGATCGGCGCGGTCCGCGGCCAGCGCGGCGGCGTGATCCGCGCCTTGCGCGCCAAGCTGCTCGGCCATCTCGGGCTCGAGACCGATGGCGGCGTCTATGCCGATCTGATCGGACGCGAACGGTGAGCGTGCTCGCGCACGGCGTCCGGCCCGAGGCGGGGCTGGCCCGGTTGGCGGCGTTCGTCCGTGCGATCGGCGCGCTGCTCGACCGCACCGGCGACGAGCGCGAGATCCTCGCCGAGGGCCGCGATCGCCTCGCCCGCCTGATCGCGGTCGACGACTGGCTGCCCGACCGCCATGCGGTGCCCGACCCGGCGCGCTACCGGCAATATCTGCTCCATCGCGATCCCGCCGCACGCTTCTCGGTGGTGAGCTTCGTCTGGGCGCCGCGCCAGACGACGCCGATCCACGATCATACCGTGTGGGGCCTGGTCGGCGTGCTGCGCGGCGCGGAGATCGCCGAGCGCTACCAGTGGCGGCCCGACGGCCTGCGCCTGACCGGCAGCGAGCGGCTCGAGACCGGCGCGGTGGATGCTGTGTCGCCCTCGATCGGCGATCTCCACAAGGTGTCGAACGCCTATGACGACCGCGCCTCGGTCAGCATCCATGTCTACGGGGCGGACATCGGCGCGGTCGAGCGCGCCACCTACGATCTGTCCGGCACCGCCCGACGCTTCGTCTCGGGCTATGCGGACGCGCCCGCGCCGGCGCTCGACGCGCTGTGACCCGCGCGGTCTCCTCCCAGGCGGTCCGCCGGGCGTTGCTGCTGCGCCACGAGATCGCGCTGCTCGACCTGCGTCCCGAGGCGCGGTTCGCGACCGGGCATCCCCTGTTCGCCGCCAACCTCGCCGCGGACCGGATCGCCGGCGAGGCGGCGATCCGGCTGCCGCGCCAGGATGTGCCGATCGTCCTCTACGACGACGACGCGGGTCTGATCGACGGCGCGGCGGCGGCGTTGGCCGAGCACGGCTATCGCGACGTCGCCCGGCTCGATGGCGATCTGAACGGCTGGCGCGAGGCCGGATACGAGCTGTTCCAGGACGTCAATTCCTATTCCAAGGCGTTCGGCGAGCTCGTCGAGGCGCGGCGCCACACACCCTCGCTGCCCGCCGAGGACGTCGCGGTGCTGATCGAGGAGAAGGCGGACATCGCCATCCTCGATGCGCGCCGCCCCGACGAATATGCGACGATGACCATCCCCGGGTCGCTGAGCGCGCCGGGCGGCGAGCTGGTGCTGCGTGCGCGCGCCGCCGCGCCCGATCCCGACACCACGATCATTGTCAACTGCGCGGGCCGCACCCGCTCGATCATCGGCGCGCAATCGCTGCTCAACGCCGGCGTCCCCAATCGCGTGGTCGCGCTGCGCAACGGCACGATCGGCTGGACGCTCGCCGGCCAGCCGCTCCAGCACGGCGCCGATCGCCGCGCGCCGTCGGGCGATGCGGCGGAGGCGAAGGCGAAGGCGCGTGCGGTCGCCTACAAGGCCGGGGTCCATCATATCGCGCCCGAAGACGCCGACGAGCTCGCCGCGGACGCCGGTCGCACGCTCTACCGTTTCGACGTCCGCACCGCGGAGGAATATGCCGCAGGCCATATCCCCGGCTTTCGTCATTATCCCGGCGGCCAGCTGGTCCAGGAGACCGACATGGCCGCGCCGGTGCGCGGCGCCCGGCTGCTGCTTGCCGACGATATCGGGCCGCGCGCCGACATGACCGCGTCCTGGCTCGCGCAGATGGGCTGGACGGTGTTCGTGCTCGACGGCGGCTTCGACGGTGCGCTCGAGACCGGGGCGGGGCCGGTCGTGCCGCCGCCCGACCCGGCGCAGCGCTACAAGCGCCCGTACGAGGGCACCGACAACGCCGCCGCCGCCATGCAGGCTTATCTCGACTGGGAATTCGGTCTCGTCGCCCAGCTCGAGCGCGACGCGACCCATGGCTTCTACGTGATCTGAACGACCGTCATCAGGAGACGCACCATGCCCGTCAAGTTCATCGGCTATATCGGCTTCAACGACACGTCCGAGATCCACAATGCGGTGCGCGCCCGTGTCCTCGACAGGGACTATGTCGAGGCGGCGGCGCGCGCGCAGGAGGCGGGCGGCTTCGACCGGGTGCTGGTGCCGTTCGGATCGAACACGCCCGAAAGCCAGATCGTCGCGGCGCACGCCGCCGCGATCACCACCAGGCTCGGCTTCCTGATCGCGCACCGCCCGGGCTTCACCCAGCCGACCGTGGCGGCGCGCCAGCTCGCGACGCTGGACCAGCTTTCCGGCGGGCGGATCGCGGTCCACATCATCACCGGCGGTGCGGACGCCGAGATGGCGCGCGACGGCGACCATAGCACCAAGGACGATCGCTACGCGCGCACCGACGAATATCTCGCCATCCTCAGGCAGGAATGGTCGGCCGAGCAGCCGTTCGACCATGCCGGCCGCTTCTACAACGTCGTCCAGGCGTTCAGCGCGGTGAAGCCCGCCAACCTGCCGATCTTCTTCGGCGGCTCGTCGCCCCCGGCGATCGACGTCGCCGGCCGTCATGCCGATGTCTATGCGCTGTGGGGCGAGACCCAGGCGCAGGTCCGCGAGGCGGTCGCCGCGGTTTCTGCCTCGGCGTTGCGACAGGGCCGGACCCCGCCGGGCTTCTCGCTGTCGCTGCGTCCCGTCATCGCCGCGACCGAGGAGGCGGCGTGGAAGAAGGCGGACGAGATCGTCGAGCAGGTCCGCGCGCTGCGCGAAGGCAGCGGCGCCGCGACCGGCGGCCATGCCCCGCCCAATGCCGGCTCGCAGCGTCTGCTCGAGACCGCGAAGGCGGGTTACCGCACCGACAAGCGGCTGTGGACGGGGGTCGCCGCGATCGCCGGCGCGCAGGGCAACAGCACCGGGCTGGTCGGCACGCCCGAGCAGGTCGCCGATGCGATGCTCGATTATTACGATCTCGGCATCGATCATTTCCTGATCCGCGGCTTCGAGCCGCTCAAGGACGCGATCGAGTATGGCCGCGATCTGCTGCCGGCGGTGCATGAACTGGTCGCGGCGCGTGATGCCGAGCCGCGGCGGGCGGCCGGATGAGCCTGGATCTTCGAGACGATGCGGCGACCGTCGACGACCGCGACGGCAGGCGGCGCCCGCGCTGGCCGATCCTGCTCGTCGTCCTGCTCGCGATCGGTGGGCTGTGGCTGTGGACGAGCCGCGGCGGGCGCGGCGGCGCGGTGCTCGACATCGGCAGCCAGCGCGGCGGCACCAAGGCGCTGATGATCGCGTCCGGCGTGCTGGACGGCGCACCCTATCGCGTCGAATGGTCCGAATTCCCCGCGGCGCAGAACCTGATCCAGGCGATCGGGGCGGGTGCGGTCGATGTCGGGCTGGCGGCGGATGCGCCGTTCCAGTTCGCCTATCAGAGCGGCCAGCCGATCAAGGCGGTGGCGGCGCTCGCCGCGGACCCGCGCCCGGTGCTCGCGGTCCTCGTACCGCCCGGCTCCCCGATCCGCGACGCCGACGGCCTGCGCGGCAAGCGGATCGCCACCGGGCAGGGCTCGGTCGGTCATTACGCGCTGCTGCGCGTGCTGGAGGCGCACGGGATGACGCCGAGCGACGTCCGGATCAGCTTCCTGTCGCCCGGTGATGCCAAGGCGGCGTTCGACAGCGGATCGATCGACGCCTGGTCGACATGGTCGCCCTACGTGCCGACCGCGCTCAAGACGGGTGCGCGGATCGTTGCCGATGGATCCGACTATTTCGAGAATTATGATTTCGACGTCGCCAATGCCGATGCGACCCGGACGAAGCGGGCGCTGCTCGCCGATTTCCTGCGGCGCGAGGCGCGCGCCTATGTCTGGGCGAAGGCGCATCCTGCGGAACTGGCGAAGGTGCTCGCGCAGGAAACCGGCCTGCCGCCGGACATCGCGCTGTATCAGGTCACCCATCTCTCGCTCGTCCGGGTGCCGATCGATGCCGCGCTGAAGACCGCGGAGCAGGATGTCGTCGCCCATTTCAGGGCGGCAGGCGCGCTCAAGGGAGACCGGCCGCTCGCCGACGCCTATCTCCCGCTCGATCAGGGCGATGCGACCGCCGATCCACGGACCGGGGGGGCGCCTCTTGCCCACTGACGACATGCGCAGGCGGGCCTGACCCGCAGCGGCCGCGCCGCCCGAACTTCTTTCCACAACGACGCCGACCACGTCCGCCCGGGCGAAGGATCCCGCGCGTCCGCTCTTCAGGGATCATCATGACCGTTTCACGCACCTGGTTCGCCGGCATCGCGAGCGTCGCGTTCGCGACACCGGCCTTCGCCCAACCCGCGCCGCCAGCCCCCCCAACCCAGCTGGCGGCCGCCGATACGGTCGCCGCGGTCGCCACCGCGACCGACGGCGGCGGAGGCGCGGACGGCGGCGCGATCATCGTCACCGGCGTACGCGGCCACCCCCGCACGGTCGCGGACAGTCCGGTGCCGATCGACGTCATCAACGCCCAGGAGCTGCAGGCGACCGGGCGGACCGGCCTCAAGGAAATCCTCGGCAACATCGTGCCGTCGCTCGAGATGCCGGCACTGGGCGGCGGCGGAACCTCGGCGAGCGTCAAGCCGATCTCGATCCGCGGCCTGTCGGGGGACTATGTGCTGGTGCTGGTCAACGGCAAGCGGCGGCACACCACCTCGCTCATCAACAATCTGTCGCGGATCTCGGGCGGCTCGACGCCGGTCGACCTCGATCTCATCCCGACCAACGCGATCGGCCATATCGAGGTGCTGCGCGACGGCGCCGCCGCGCAATACGGCTCCGACGCGATCTCGGGCGTCATCAACATCATCCTCGACGACACGCCCAGAGGCGGCGCCTTCTCGATCACCGGGGGGCAGCAATATTCGCGCGGCGCGCCGCTCTACCAGACCGATCTGAGCTACGGCACCGCGCTCGGCGATGATGGCGGGTTCGTCCGCGCCGCGATCGAGGCGAAATATCACGATCGCGCGGACAGTTCGGCGGAGCCCGTCCCCAACGTCTATCCGCTCGTCAACGGCCAGCCCGATCCGCGCGAAGCCAGTGCGAACCATGTCATCGCGGGCGGCTATGGCCGGTCGAACCGCGACGAGATCGTCGACAGCTCGATCAACGCCGAGCTGCCGGTGAGCGACCATGCGACGCTCTACAGCTTCGATACGTTCAGCTACCGCAACATCAAGGACGCGCGCGGCGCCTTCTTCCCGGCGCCCAAGGGCTATGGCGGCCTCGCCAACGGGTTCGGCAGTTCGGTCCTGCCGCAGGTCTATCCCGACGGCTTCCAGGCGTATCGCCGGATCGACGAGAAGGACTTCCAGGCGACGCTCGGCGCCAAGGGCGATCTGCTCGGCTGGAACTGGGATCTGAGCACGTCCTACGGGCAGGACCATGTCAGCCTGGGCGCCAGCAACACGCTCAATCCCTCGCTCGGGCCGACCAGCCCGACCAGTTTCCACATGGGCATCCAGATCCAGCAGCTCTGGGTCAACAATCTCGATCTCACGCGCGATTTCGACATCGGCCTCGCCAAGCCGCTCACCGTCTCGACGGGGTTCGAGCATCGCTACGAGACGTTCCAGAACAAGGCCGGAGACCCCGACAGCTACATCAATGGCGGCTACCGGATCCCCGCCGACGGGACGCCCTACGGCCTGATCTATGGCGGCCAGTTCCCGTCGCCCGGGCTGGTCTCCTTCACCGGCACGTCGCCGGCCGATGCGGCGTCGCTCAGCCGCAACAACTATGCAGGCTATGTCGATCTCTCGACCGGGATCACCGACCGCTGGTTCCTGGGCGTGGCCGGCCGGTTCGAGCATTACGACGACAGCGCGGGCGACACCGCGAGCTGGAAGGTCTCGACGCGCTACGACCTCGGGCAGGGCTTCGCGATCCGCGGCGGCGCGAATTCGGGCTTCCGCGCGCCGTCGCTCGCGCAGACCGGCTTTTCGACGACACAGAACACGACCACCGTGGTCGGCAACACGCCGACCTCGATCACGTCGAAATTCCTGCCCGTGGACAGTGCTGCGGCGATCGCGCTGGGTGCGAAGCCGCTCAGGCCCGAAAAGTCGCTCAACTACACCGCGGGCCTCACCTACGAGACCGGACCGCTCCACCTGACGATCGACGCCTATCAGATCCGGGTGGATCATCGCATCATCAAGACCGAGTTCCTTGGCACCGCGGCGAACGGCGGCACGGCGATCGCCGCGATCCTGCTCGCCAACGGTATCACCGGGGTCAACAGCGCGCAGTTCTTCATCAACGGCGTCGACACGCGCACCCGTGGGATCGATGCGGTGGCGGACTATACCCTGCGCACCGGTGAGCTGGGTACGTTCAACCTGAGCGCCGCCTATAGCTACAACAAGACCAGGATCCTGCGGATCGCGGACAATCCGGCACAGCTCGCGTCGCTCAACGTCGTCCTGTTCGCGCATCAGGCGCAGAGCGATCTGACGCGCGGCCTGCCGCACGACAAGGTGGTGCTCACCAACGACTGGTGCCTCGGCCGCGTCCATGCGCTGCTGCGCCTCACGCGCTTCGGCCGTTATGTCGAGGCGAGCACGGTGGCGAGCGGCGATCGTGCCTTCCCCGCCAAATGGATCACCGATCTGGAACTCGGCTTCGACCTGACGCGCCGGATCACGCTGTCTGCGGGCGCCAACAACCTGTTCGACGTCTATCCCAGGAAGAACGGCCTCGTCGCCTATGACGGATCGGGCGCCTATGGCGCCTTCGCGCCGTTCGGCCTCGATGGCGGCTTCTATTACGGCCGGCTCAGCCTGAAGATCTGAACCGCGGCGCCGCCCGCCCGCCGCACGGCTTGATCCGGCACGCCGTTGCCGACAAAGAAAGGTATGAAGCTCGATCACGTGGCGATCATCGGCGGCGGTTTCTCGGGCACGCTGCTGGCGGTCAATCTGTTGCGCCACGACGGGCCGCGCGCGACGCTGATCGAGCGGCGCCCGCACACCGCGCGCGGCGTCGCCTATTCGGCGGCGCATCCCGACCATCTGCTCAACGTCCGCGCGGAGAATATGAGCGCGCTGCCCGACGATCCGGCGCATTTCATCCGCTGGCTCGAGCGGCATCGACCGGGCCTCGCGGGCTTCGTGCCGCGGCTCGTCTATGGCGACTATCTCGACGCGCTGCTCGCCGAGACGGTGGCGCGGTCGGACGGCCGGCTCGCGGTGGTCCATGGTGATGTCGAGGATGTCCGGGATCTTCCGGACGGCGTCGCGCTGCGGCTCGCCGGCGGCGCCACCGCGGGGGCGGACAGCGTGGTGCTGGCGCTGGGCAACCTGCCGCCCCACACGCCCGCCGGGGTCGATCCCGCCGCGCT
>CAZZZX010000085.1:0-8771 GCA_964658585.1 uncultured Novosphingobium sp. | reverse complement strand
CCCGGATCGAGCGCGGTCTCGACCACCACCAGCCGGCGATTGACCTTCTGCCGCCAGTTCATCCGCGCGGTGTTCTCCTGCCCGACATAGCAACCCTTGGCGAAGCTCACGCCGCCCAGCTCGGCGGCGTTGGTCTCGAGCCAGAGCGTCTTGTCCGAACCGATCTCGGCGACCCCCTCGGGAACGCCGTGGCGGAGACGGTGGAGGCGCCACGCGATGTCGGCGGGTTCGCCCTCGGGTCGGGCGAGCCAGCGTCGGCCGAGCGCCGGCAGCCGCGGGTCACCGGTTTCCTCGGGCGACCAGTGTACGGCGATGGCGTCGTCGCGCGCGATCGTGATCGCGCGGCGCAGGCGATAGAGCGTCAGCCGTCGCGCCAGCGCATCCGCCTGGCTTCCCTCGCAGTCGATCAGCACGTCGTCGCCGTCCGCCCACAGGATGAAGTCGAACAGCGCCTTGCCCTGCGCGGTGAGCAGCCCCGCCCAGACCGGCCCGGCACCGATCCCACCGACATCGTTGGTGACGAGCCCCTGGAGGAAACCCCGGACATCCTCGCCCGACAGGCGAATGACCGATCGATCGGCGAGGTGGGTGGCGGTGGTCATCCCCGCTAGGTAGGAGAGCGCACGACGGAGAACCAGATGCCCGCGACCGATACCCTAGAAGCGCTCGCCGCGGCCGGCACCGCGATGCTCGAACGGCTGATCGCGATCGACACCACGTCGCGGCTCTCCAACCTGAAGCTGATCGAGCTGGTCGAAGCGGAGCTTTCGGCCCTGGGCGTGACGTCGCGCCGCGTGGAGTCGCCCGATGGCGCCAAGGCCAATCTCTACGCGACGATCGGCCCCGCGGTGCCGGGTGGCGTGGTGCTGTCGGGCCATACCGATGTCGTGCCGGTCGACGGCCAGGCGTGGACCTCCGATCCGTTCGCGCTGACCCGGCGCGGCGAGCGGCTCTACGGCCGCGGCACCTGCGACATGAAGGGCTTCATCGCGCTGGCGCTCGCCGCCGCGCCGGGTTTCGCGGGCGGGCGTATCCGTCGCCCGGTGCATCTCGCCTTGTCCTACGACGAGGAGGTCGGCTGTCTCGGCGCGCCCGCGATGATCCGCGAGATCGCCTCGAACGTGCCGCCGCCCGCCGCGGTCGTGGTCGGCGAGCCGACCAACATGGAGGTGGTCAGCGCGCACAAGGGCATCACCACGTATCTCGTCACGGTGACGGGGCACGAGGCGCATTCCAGCCTCACCCATCTCGGCATCTCGGCGAACATGGTGGCGGTGCGGCTGATGACGATGCTCGCCGACATCGCGCGCGATCTCGAGGCCGCGGGCGACCACGCCTCGCCCTTCCACCCGCCGCACGCGACGCTGACGATCGGGCAGGTCAATGGCGGCACCGCGGTCAACATCCTGGCGCGCGAATGCGTGTTCGTGTTCGATCTGCGCTGCCCGCCGGGGATCGATCCGCTGGCGATCCTCGCGCCGTTTCTCGCCGAGGCCGAGCGGATCGATACCGGGATGAAGGCGCGCTTCCCGGATACGGGCATCGCGGTCGTGCGGCGCTCGCTGACGCCGGCCTTCGCGTTCGAGGCCGATGGTGCGGCGGAGGCGCTGGCGCGGCGGCTGAGCGGCGACAACGGCCCGGTCCGCGCGGTCGCCTATGCGGCGGAGGCGGGTCAGTTCCAGCAGGCCGGTTTCTCGACGGTGATCTGCGGCCCGGGCTCGATCGAGCAGGCGCACCAGCCGGACGAATATATCGAGGCGGCGCAATTGGCGCGCGGCGCCGCCTTCATGCTGCGACTGGCGGAGATGCTCGCCGATTGATCCGGTGAGCGAGACAGTCGATCAGTGCGATCGGAAAGATCGGCCCGATCTTAATCAAGTGATCGCGACTTCGGTCGTAATCGGTCCCGACGCCGCGCGATGGCCGCGCGACGGGGGGACACGACGATGCGCATCTTTCTACTTCCGGCGATCCTGATCGCCGCCACTGTCGCGGTGCCGCCGGCCGCCGCGCAGGCGCCGGTTTCGCCGCAACGCGAACTCTCCGCGCTGTTGCGCCAGGACGCGGGACTGCGCCAGCGGATCGGCCGCATCCAGCTCGATGCGCTGGTCGCCCGCGTCGACCAGACCGTCGGCCACCGCTCGCGGCTCGATGCCCGGGCCGACAAGGGCGCCGCGCTCCAGCACGATCTCGATCTCTACGCGTTCTGAACGGGGCGACCTGAAAAGGGGCGGGCGGCCGGGTCAGCGGCCGCCCGCAGTTCAGGGAGGTACCGGAGCGGGGGGACTGCTCCGGCGATGCTTTCAATCGCCGACGTGCGTGTCACCGCGATGACGGCGCGTTGCAGGATTGTCTTCCGCGCCGTCATATCCGGACATACGTCACGTCACGACGTCGGGCGCGCTCCGGCCGGTGCGCGCAGTGATCCCGGCAAGCGTCTCCGCGGCCGCGACGAGCGGTGCCAGCGCATCGCCCGTGTCGAGATCGAGCGTGCCGTCGCTGGGCTCGTAGCGCTCGAGATAGACGCGCAGGGTGGCGCCCTCGGTGCCCGTCCCCGACAGGCGCATGACGACGCGCGAGCCGCCCTCGAACAGGATGCGGATGCCCTGGCTGCGGCTCACCGATCCGTCGGTGGGGTCGGTATAGGCGAAATCGTCCGCCGCCGCGACGATCAGGTCGCCGACGCGCGCGCGCGGAAGCGCGGCGAGCCGATCGCGCAGCGCCGCGACGAGGCCGTCTGCCGCCGCCGCATCGACGCCTTCGTAATCGTGGCGCGCATAATAGTTGCGGCCGTAGCGCGCCCAGTGCGCCTGCATGATCGCCGCGACGCTCTCGCCGCGTGCCGCGAGGATGTTGAGCCACAGCAGTACCGCCCACAGTCCGTCCTTCTCGCGGACATGATCCGATCCGGTGCCCGCGCTCTCCTCGCCGCAGATCGTCGCCATGCCCGCGTCGAGCAGATTGCCGAAGAATTTCCAGCCGGTCGGCGTCTCGAAGGCGGGGATGCCGAGCGCGTCCGCCACCCGGTCCGCCGCCTGGCTGGTCGGCATCGAGCGGGCGATGCCCTTGAGCCCGGCGGCATAGCCCGGCGCCAGATGCGCGTTGGCGGCGAGCGCGGCGAGCGAGTCGGACGGCGTGACGAACAGCCCGCGGCCGATGACGAGGTTGCGGTCGCCGTCGCCGTCCGACGCGGCGCCGAAATCGGGCGCGTCGGGCGCCATCATCCGCACGTGGAGCGCGTGCGCATGGACGAGGTTGGGATCGGGATGATGGCCGCCGAAATCCTCGCTGGGGGTACCGTTGACGACGCTGCCCGCAGGCGCGCCGAGCCGGCGCTCGAGGATTTCGTGCGCATAGGGGCCGGTGACCGCGTGCATCGCATCGAAGCTCAGCCGGAACCCGCCGGCGATCATCCTGGCGATCGCGGCGAAGTCGAACAGCGTCTCCATCAGCGCGGCATAATCGGCGACGGGATCGACGATCTCGATGGTCGCGCCGCCGACATGGGCCTCGCCGAGCCTGTCGAGATCGATATCGGGTGAGTCCTCGATCTCGTAGCGATCGATCGTCGCGGTGCGCGCGAAGATCGCCTCGGTCACCTTCTCGGGCGCGGGGCCGCCGTTCGCGACATTGTACTTGATCCCGAAATCGCCGTGCGCGCCGCCCGGATTGTGGCTGGCGGACAGGATCAGTCCGCCCGACGCGCCGCGCTTGCGGATCAGGTTGGACGCCGCGGGCGTCGACAGGATGCCGCCCTGTCCGACGACGATGCGCGCGTAGCCCGCCGCCGCCGCCATGCGGATCGCGGTCTGGATCACGGTGCGGTTGAGGTAGCGGCCGTCGCCGCCGATCACGAGCGTCGCGCCGGCGGGCCGCTCGACCACGTCGAACACCGACTGGATGAAATTCTCGGCATAATGCGGTCGTGCGAAGACCTCGACCTTCTTGCGCAGGCCCGAGGTTCCCGGCTTCTGCCCGTCGAACGGCCTGGTCGGAATCGTCTTCGCCACCATGCGTCTCCCCATGTTCGCGCCCGTCTAGCGCGGAAACGCGGCCTTGTGCAGCCGTACGGATTGCCTCTACCACGCGTGCCGGATCGAGAGGGGTTCCTGAGTATGGGCAGAGCGTTGACCGTCGCCGGACGCACGCTGGTCGTCGTCATGACGTCGCTCTCGCTGATCGCCTGCACCGCGACCGCGACCCGGCCGCAGAGCGTCACGACGGCCGGCCCGAGCCCGAGGGCGAACGGGGGCCATGCCTTCAGCCACGATCCCTATCCGTCGACCTATCATCGCTATCCCGGCGTGCCGACGCTGGTGCGCAACGTCACCGTGTTCGACGGCGAGGGCGGACGGATCGACAGGGGTGCGGTGCTGTTCGCCGACGGCAAGGTGGTGCAGGTTGCACAATCGATCGACGCGCCGGCGGGCGCGACGGTGATCGACGGGACGGGCCGGTGGCTGACTCCCGGCGTGATCGACATCCACAGCCATCTCGGCGACTATCCTTCCCCCGGCATCAAGGCGCTTTCGGACGGCAACGAGGCGACCGCGCCGACCACGCCGGACGTGTGGGCCGAACACAGCGTCTGGCCGCAGGATCCGGGCTTCGGCCGCGCGCTGACCAACGGCGGCGTCACCGCGCTGCAGATCCTGCCCGGCTCGGCCAATCTGATGGGTGGCCGCTCGGTGGTGCTCAAGAACGTCTATGGCCGCACCACGCAGGAGATGAAGTTCCCGGGCGCGCCCTACGGCCTCAAGATGGCGTGCGGCGAGAATCCCAAGCGCGTCTACGGCGCGAAAGGCAAGGAACCCTCGACCCGGATGGGCAATATCGCGGTCGATCGCCAGACCTGGGCGAAGGCGGTCGAATACAAGCGGAAATGGGACCGCTACGAGGCGGTCGGCGGCGAACCCCCGGTCCGCGACATCGGCATGGATACGCTGGCCGGCGTGCTGTCCGGCGAGATCCTCGTCCACAACCACTGCTATCGTGCCGACGAGATGGCCAACGTGATCGATATGTCGAAGGAGTTCGGCTACCATGTCGCCGCCTTCCACCACGGTGTCGAGGCGTACAAGATCGCGGACTATCTGAAGGCCAACGACATCTGCGCCGCGGTCTGGGCGGACTGGTACGGCTTCAAGATGGAAAGCTATGACGGCATTCCCGAGAATCTCGCGCTGCTCCAGAAGGCGGGGGTGTGCGCGATGATCCATTCGGACGACCAGAACGGCATCCAGCGCCTCAACCAGGAAGTCGCCAAGGCGCTCGCCGCGGGGCGGCGGGCGGGGATCGACATCCCCGACGCGACCGCCTGGGAATGGCTGTCCTACAATCCTGCGAAGGCGCTCGGCATCGCCGACCGCACCGGCAGCCTCAAGCCCGGCAAGATGGCGGACCTGGTGCTGTGGAACGGCGACCCGTTCAGCGTCTATACCCGCCCGCAGATGGTGTGGATCGACGGTGCGCTGCTCTACGATGCCGCCGATCCGAGGCGCCGCCCGGTCAGCGATTTCGAGCTCGGCCAGACCGCCGCGGAGGACGTGAAGTGAGGCCGCTCATTCAGACCCTCCCCAAGACATCTCGGGGAGGATTGTTTCTGGCAGCGCTAATCCTCGCCGCCCCTGCCTTCGCCCAGACCACTGCCTTCGTCGGCGGCACCGTCGCGCTCGGCGACGGGTCGCAGCCGATCCCCGGCGGCACCGTCGTGATCCGCGACGGGCGGGTCGTCGCCGCGGGCGCGGGCGTCCCGGTGCCCGCGGGCGCAAGCGTGGTCGATGCGCACGGAAAATGGGTGTCGCCCGGCATCGTCGCGGGCTTCTCCGATCTCGGTCTGGTCGATTCGGACGGAATCGAGGAGAGCAACGACGTGGCGCCCAGGGGCTCGCCCTTCCACGCCGCGCTCGACATCGCGCCCGCGATCAACCCGGACGGTGCGATCGTCGCCAACGAGCGTGCCGGGGGCATCACCAGCGCGATCGTCGTGCCGGGCTCGGCGGGATCGATCTTCGCGGGCCAGGGCGCGGTGATCGGGCTCGGCGCGGGTGCCGACCCGATGATCCGCGCGCGCGCCTTCCAATATGTCGAGCTTGGCGAGGATGGCGCGGCGCTGGCCGGGGGCAGCCGGCCCGCCGCCTATGCCGCGCTCCACGACGCGCTCGCCGAGGCGCAGGACTATCGCCGCGATCCGGCGGGGTTCGGCGGCCGCGACCAAGGCTCGCTCATCAAGCGGCCCGATGCGATCGCGCTGCTCGCGCTGCTCGACGGCCGGCAGCCGCTGTTCGTCCACGTCGAGCGCGCGAGCGACATCCTCGCGGTGCTGGCGCTCAAACGCGATTATCCGAAGCTACGGCTGGTGCTGGTCGGCGCGACCGAAGGCTGGCGGGTGGCGCCGCAGATCGCCGCGGCGCACGTACCCGTGATCGCCGCCGCGCTCGCCGACCTGCCCGAGAAGTTCGAGCGCCTGGCGGCGACCGAATCCAATGTCGGCCGGCTGTCCGCGGCGGGCGTCACCGTGGCGATCTCGACCGTCGATGCCTCGGCGCCGGCGATCCAGCGCAATCTCAAGCAGTTCGCCGGCAATCTCGTGGCGATCACCAAGGTGCCGGGCGCGACCGGACTCGACTGGGGCCATGCGTTCGCGACGATCACGTCGGGCCCGGCGCGCGTGCTCGGCATGGAGAACGGGATCGGTTCGCTCCACGCCGGCGCACGCGCCGATGTCGTGCTGTGGGACGGCGACCCGCTCGAACTCGCTTCCGCGCCGGTCGCGGTGTTCATCGACGGGCGGCGACAATCGCTCGAAACGCGGCAGACGCTGCTGCGTGATCGCTATCTGACGCCCAATGCGGGTGCGCTGCCCAAGGCGTACGAGAAATGAGAGTGATCGCCGCCCTTGCCGTGATGCTGGCTTCGGCCGCCGGTGCGCAGCCGCCCGCGTCATCGGCGCCCTTGTCCGTGCCGGCGCCTGTGTATGCGACGACGACCGTCGTGCTGACCACCTCCGCCGGCGCGATCACGCTCGCGCTCGAGAAGGAGCGCGCGCCGATCACGACCGCGAACTTTCTCCATTATGTCGACACCCATCGGCTCGACGGCGCGACGATCTATCGCGCGGTCAAGGTCGCGCCGGGCTACGGCCTGATCCAGGGCGGCCTCAAGAACGATCCCAAAAAGATCTACCCGCCGATCAAGCTGGAGCCGACCAGCCAGACCGGACTGCATCACACCGACGGCACGATCTCGATGGCGCGCGCCGCGCCCGACAGCGCGACGTCGGACTTCTTCATCGTGATCGGCGATCTCGTCTCGATGGACGCGGACCCGAGCAAGCCCGGCGACAATCAGGGCTTCGCCGCGTTCGGCCACGTCACCGGCGGGATGGACGTCGTGCGCGGCACGCTCGACGCGCCGACCTCGGCGACGGGGCCTGTGGGCATGGCGGGTCAGATGCTCGCGGACCCGATCCGCATCCTCTCCGCGCGCCGCGTCCCGTGACTGGGCAGGCGCCGCACGGGCTGTAACATCGCCCGGGTAGCGTGCGTTCGGGCCGAGTCGGGGAGGACGGGGATGGCGGTGCAGGCACTGCTCGATCGGGCGGTGGCGAACGGCGTGCCGGGCGCGGTGGCGGTCGTCGCCGGTCGCGACGAAGCCGAGGTCTACACCGCCGGTCTGGCCGATCGCGAGGGCGGCGTGCCGATGCGCCGCGACACGATCTTCCGTCTGGCATCGATGACCAAGCCGATCCTCGCCGCCGCGACGATGATGCTGGTCGAGGACGGCGTGCTCGGGCTCGACACCCCGATCGATCGCTGGCTGCCCGAACTCGCCGATCGCCGCGTGCTGCGCGCACTCGACGCGCCGCTCGACCAGACGCTGCGCGCGGCACGGACGCCGACCGTCCATGATCTGCTCGCCTGCACCTTCGGGCTCGGCGCGTTCATGGTCGCGGCCGATACCTACCCGATCCAGTCCGCGATGGCGGCGCGCGGGCTGTCGCCGGGCGCGGAGCAGGTCGCCCATACACCCGACGCCTATATCGCCGCGATCGCCGAACTGCCGCTGGCGCGCCAGCCGGGCGAGGCGTGGCTGTATCACACCAGCTACGACGTGCTCGCGGTGCTGCTCGCACGCGCGGCGCGGCGGCCCTTGCCCGATCTGCTCGCCGAGCGGCTGTTCGCGCCGCTCGACATGGTCGACACCGGTTTCCATGTGCCCGCCGCCAAGCTCGGCCGGCTCGCGGTCGCCTATGCGCACGATGCGACGGGTGCCCTGACCGTGTGGGACGAGGCCGCGGGCGGTGCCTTCGCCGTGCCACCGCAGTTTCCCGGCAATCTGGTGTCGACCGCGGACGATTATCTCGCCTTCGCGCGGATGATCCTCGCGGGCGGTCTCGGACCGCGCGGCCGGCTGCTCCCGGCGCACGCGGTCGCGCAGATGCGCAGCGATCGGCTGACGCCCGCGCAGAAGGCGCTGTCGCCGTTCGCGCCGGGGTTCTGGCAGACCTATGGCTGGGGCCTCGGCGCGGCGGTGACGATCGCCGAGGTGCCGGACGGCGGCGCCGGCCATGTCGGCAGCTATGGCTGGTCGGGCGGCATCGGCACGCACATGCATGTCGATCCCGTCGCGGGGCGGGCGCGCCTGCGCAGCTCAGCAGTCGTCGGCGCGGAACGCATCGCGCAGCCAGGTGATGCGTGGTGAGTCGGGGTCTCCATCGGCCTCGATGACATCGAAGCGGCACGCCGTATTGGCGTATTGCCGGTGTTCGG
>CAZZZX010000084.1:0-8772 GCA_964658585.1 uncultured Novosphingobium sp. | reverse complement strand
GATCGATCCCGAAGCCCTGTGCGCGCAACGCGTCCTCGGTCAGGTCGTAGGGGAAGCCGAACGTGTCGTAGAGCTTGAACGCGGTCTCGCCCGGCAGCGTGGCGCCCGGCGCCATCGTCGCGGTCGCGCCGTCGAGCAGCCGCAGCCCGTTGGCGAGCGTCTGGCGGAAACGCGTCTCCTCGAGCTTGAGCGTCTCCTCGATCAGCGGCTGCGCGCGGACCAGCTCGGGATAGGCCGTCCCCATCTCGGCGACCAGCGCGGGCACCAGCCGGTGCATCAGCGGATCGGCGGCGCCGAGCAGGTGCGCGTGGCGCATCGCCCGGCGCATGATCCGGCGCAGCACATAGCCGCGGCCCTCGTTGGCGGGCAGCACGCCGTCCGCGACTAGGAAGCCGCTCGCGCGCAGATGGTCGGCGATGACCCGGTAGCTCGCCTTCATCGGCCCCGCGGTGTCGCCGCCGACGATCCCGCCTGCGGCGCCGATCAGCGCCTTGAAGGTGTCGGTATCGTAATTGTCGGTGACGCCCTGCAGCACCGCGGCGATGCGCTCCAGCCCCATGCCGGTATCGATCGAGGGCTTGGGCAGAGCGAGCCGGGTCGCGGTATCGACCTGCTCGTATTGCATGAACACCAGGTTCCAGATCTCGACGAAGCGGTCGCCATCCTCGTCCGGACTGCCGGGCGGGCCACCGGGGATGTGATCGCCATGATCGTAGAAGATCTCCGAACACGGCCCGCACGGGCCGGTATCGCCCATCGCCCAGAAATTGTCGCTGGTCGGGATGCGGACGATGCGGCTCTCGGGCAGCCCGGCGATCCGCCGCCACAGGTCGAACGCCTCGTCGTCGGTATGATAGACGGTGACGGTCAGCCGGTCGGGATCAAGCCCCCATTCCCGCGTGACCAGCGTCCAGGCGTGATGGATCGCCTGTTCCTTGAAATAGTCGCCGAACGAGAAATTGCCGAGCATCTCGAAGAAGGTATGGTGCCGCGCGGTGTAGCCGACATTGTCGAGATCGTTATGCTTGCCGCCCGCCCGCACGCACTTCTGAGACGAGGTCGCGGTCCGGTAGGGCCGTGTCTCCAGTCCGGTGAAGACGTTCTTGAACGGCACCATGCCCGCGTTGACGAACATCAGCGTCGGGTCGTTGTGCGGCACCAGAGGTGCCGACGGCACGATCTGATGCCCCTCGCGTGCGAAATAATCGAGGAACGAGCGGCGGATGTCGTTGGTCGAGGTCATCCCCGGGATTTAAGCGAGCGCGCGGATGCGCACAAGCCGGCCCTCCCCCGCGGGCGGGAGAGGGTTCGATGGACGCTCACCCCTTCAGGAACGGCGTTCCTTCGTTGGCGATCAGCAGGTCGTGCATGTCGGTGGCATGGTCCTCCTCGTCGGCGAGGATGCCCTCCAGCATGATCCGCGTGGTCGGATCCTTGTCGCCGAAATAACGGATCAGCTCCTGATAATGCTCGATCACGATGCGTTCGGCGATCAGGTTCTGCTTGATCATCTCGACCAGATCGCCGCCGTCGCCATATTCGGTCGCGGACTTGCCCGTCGCGGTGGCGGGGTTGAGATCGGGCACGCCGCCGAGCTGGTCGATGCGGTTGGCGGCGGACAGCATGTGCTGGTATTCGACATCGGCATGTTCGGTGAACTCGGCCGCGATGCTCTCAGAATTGATGCCGCTCGCCGAGATCGCGTGCATCCGGTAGCGCAGCGTGCAGACCAGCTCGGTCGCGACGACGTTCTGGAGCAGCTCGATCGCCTTGTCGACGTCGCCCCGGTAGGACGGCATGATCGCGCCGTCGTCGAGCGACTTGCGGGCACGTTCGCGCAGCGTCTTGACGTCGGACAGGAACGAGTCGGCGGTTGCCATGGCGAATATCCTTTGCGGTTACCCGCCTCTCAAGCCTCACCGGTGCGCTTGGTTCCTATCGCGAGCGGTTCGCGCATCACTCGGTGCGGCGTCCGGATCGGGGCCGGCGCGGCTTGTTCAGCCGATCACCCGCCACACCCGGATCGGGGTTCCGGCGAGCGGCACCGGGGCGAGCCAGGCCGGGGCGCGGCCCGACGCGAGATGCGCCGCGAAGCCGTGCGGCGCCGCCGCGCCATACATCTTCACTTCGCCGAGATCGGGGCAGAGTGCGACCAGGGCGAGACCGTGACGGCGCATCACCGCGTGCGCGGCATCGTCGCTGCCGAGCCAGGCGCGCAGTGCCTCGGCCATCGCGGCGTGATTGCGGTGATGCCCGCTGGCGAGGATCGCATGGGGCGTGTCGAGCAGGATCGCCGGGCCGATGTCGAACGGCGCGAGGATGCGCGCGGTCGGCAGCGCCGCCAGCCCCGCGACCGCGGCGCCGGTGTTGCACGCCTGGCGGCTGCGCGCGACGCCCTCGCCGGCGGTGACGCCCGCCGGCAGCAGATCGATCGCCGCGACCGGCGTCAGCGGCGACAGCAACGCGACCGCGGCGACGCTGCCCAGCACACGCGTCACCGCCCGATCGCCGCGCTGCGCGCGCGCGACGAGCGTCACCATCGCCCAGGCGGCCGCGGGCACCGCGAGCGCATTGGCGAGCCCGCCGGCGCGCTGCACCATCACCGCGACCAGGGTGGCGGCGGCGAGCAGCAGCGCATAGACGAGCCAGCGTCCGCGCGTTTCCGCGGCGCCGCTCCGCAGCGCGGCGGCGGCGCAGGCGAGCGCGACCAGCGGAAAGCCCACCGCCGCGACCGCGACGAGCAGCCCCTGCCGCCAGACCGGCAACCCCTCGTTGACCTGATCGTACCAGTAGACGCGGACGATCGGCTCCAGCGCGGAGAAGGCGTCCGCGCCGCAATGCGGCGGCACCGCGCGGAACCCGATGCCGGCGACCGCGGCGACGACGCCGAGCGCGACGCCGCGCCCGACCCGCCCGGCCGGTGCGAACCGCGCGGCGAGCAGCACCCCGCCCGCCGCCAGCGCCAGACCGAGCAGATGCGGCGGCGACACCGCATCGCAATGACCGGTCGGGTCGGCCGGCGCGCGCAAGGCGAGGAACAGCGCGATCTCGGTACCGGCCAGCGCCGCGACATAACCGCGCAGTCGTGCGGTTGCGGCGGGATCGGGCCGCCACCACCACAGCAGCGCTGCGACCCCGCCGAGCGCGACCGCATAGGGCAGCGCCTCCAGCGAGATCTGCAGCGCCACTGCAATGCCCAGCCCGGCGATCGCGCCGCCCCGTCCGGCACGCGGGGCGAGCAGCCCGAGCGTGGCGAGCAGCGAGAAGACGATCTCCCAGCCGTGATGATCGATGCGCAGCGGCTGTGCCTGCACCGTCGCCGCCACCGCCATGCCGCCGAGCGCGGTCGCCGCCAGACCGGCGCCGTTCCCCGCCAGCCGCCGCGCGATCGCGCCGCCGAGCAGCAGCATCAGGCCGAGCGTCGCCAGCGGCACCGCGATCGTCGCGACGAGCTCCGCGCGCGCGGCCCCCAGCAGCGGCCGCAACGCCAGCATCGTCGCGGCGAGCGGGATATCGACCAGCCGCGACCAGTGCATCGGGCCGCCATGGGGCATGTTCATGCGGTGCTGGCTGACGTCGTAGAAGCCCTGCCCGCCCAGCCAGTCGCGGACCTCGACCAGCCTCAGCTCGTCGTCCATGTCGGGATAGGCGCGCGTCGCGATGTCGTGGCCGTGCAGCGCGAGCGTGAACAGCGCCACACCCAGCGCGATCGCCAGCGCCCAGCGCCAATAGGGACGCGCGACCGGCATCGCGGGTGTCTCCGCCAGCGCCTCGATCGCGCCGTGATACATCGGCTCAGGCCGCCTTCAGGCGCTCTGGTACCGCGCGCACCGAGCCCAGCGCGGCGCGGATGTCCGCGGCTTCGCCCTCGCTGCCCGCCTCGTGATATTCGGCGTCCTCGTTGACCGCCCAGATATCGTAGAGGCGCTCGCCGGCGAGGATGTTGCGCACCGTCAGCATCGCGGTCATCATCGCGTGATCCTGATTGTTGTAGCGGTGCATCCCGTTGCGGCCGACCAGATGCAGCGTCGGATAGCTCGTCTCGAGCTCGATCCGCATCGCGTCGACATTGTCGCGATAGCGCGCGTCGTAGATCGGGTACGCCTTCTCCTGGCGCACCACCACGCCGCCCTCGACGGTGGCGGGATCGCACAGGCCCAGCACCGCCATCTCGCGCGTCGCGAGCGCGATCAGATCGGCATCCGAGGTCGCCCACAGGCCATCGCCCTCGAAGCAGAAATATTCGAGGCCGACACACGCCAGCTCCGGATCGGGGACCATCTCGGGCGACCAGCTCCGGAAATTCTGGATACGGCCGACCTTCACCTTGGAATCGTGGATGTAGATCCAGTTGTCGGGGAACAGGTCGGGTGCGCGGATCTTGAGCGCGACGGTGAGGAAGTCGCGATATTTGAGGTCGAACGCTTCCGCCGCACAAGCCGGCAGCGGGTGCAGCCGCCCGGCGAGCTCGCGCATCGGCGCGGACGAGATCACGTCGCGCGCGCGGATCATGCTCAGCGTGCCCGCGGCATCGACCACCGCGACATGCCAGCAGCCTTCGATCGCGTTCCAGCTCATCCTGTGGAGCGAGGTACCCATGCGCACCTCGTTGCCCATCTCGACCACGCGGTCGCGCGCCGCCTCCCACATCATGCCGGGGCCGCGGCGCGGATAGCGGAAGCTCTCGAGCAGGGTCTTGGCGCCCATGCCGTCATTGGGGGTGCGGTTGAGGCCGAGGCTGCGCTTGAGCCCGTCGAACACCGCGGCGCCGAGGCTCAGGCCCTTGATGCGCTGCGCCGCCCAGTCGGCGGAGATCTCGTCGCAGGGCATCCCCCACACCTTCTCGGTATAGGTCTTGAAGAAGATGCCGAACAGCTTCGCGCCGAACTGGTTGATCGTCCAGTCCTGGAAGGACCGCGGATCGCGGTTGGGCACGAGCTTCGACCAGGCGAAGCTCGCCATGCACATGGTCGAGCGCCACAGCCCGAGATTGGCCAGCGCCTCGAACGCGCGCAGCGGATAGGAGTAGAACTTGCCCTCGTAATAGATGCGGCTCATCCGCGGCCGCTCGATGAAATCGTCGGGCAGCAGCTCGTTCCACAGCGCGACGACCTCGCGCGACTTGGAGAAGAAGCGATGCCCGCCGATGTCGAAGCGGAAGCCGTCATGCTCGACGGTGCGGCTGATCCCGCCGACATAGACCGGATCGCGTTCGACCACGGTCACGCTGCGGCCTTCCTTGGAGAGCAGATAGGCGGCGGTGAGCCCCGCCGGCCCCGCGCCCACGATCGCCACGTCCACGATCGCGTTGCCGTTCGTCATGTGCCGCCAGTCCCCGCCCGCTACGGCGCCGGAATGCGGCATCAGCGGCTAAGACTTGGTTAAGGGCGATTGGAGACCCCGTCCGAGGAAACGCGAACGAGCGCTTTGCAGTCGCGGTCCGGCCTTTCTCGGACACTCTCTTGGCCCATTTTCCCGTTCGGGTGTTATGGCCGCGATGCGCTCAGCCCGAGCGCCTGCCGACGAGGGACCGAGACGATGCCGATCCTGCCGTTCCTGATCGCCGCGACGGCGACCGCGCCCGCACCCGACATCGTCACCCAGGTGCCGCTCGACACGCTCCAGCAATGCATGACCGTCGCGCTGGCGCGGGACGGCCGCGCCACCGCGATCAATACCGCCTCGGGCGTGGTGCTCGATTTCGCGTTCCAGGCGGTGGCGCCCGACGGGAAGGTCGCGGCGACGCGCATCGCCTTCACGATCGACGATCTCGGCACCCAGCGCCGCATCACCGCAGCCGCGCCCGCCGAGGCCGATGCCGCGCTCGCGCAACAGATGCTGCAACAGACCGCCAAGGCGTGCATAGCCGATGGCGAGAGCCACGCGGCCGAGTAGAGGAGCAGCCATGTCCGAGCATATCGTCGTCACCAAGACCCCGGGCCTCGTCGAGATCGCGATCCGCCGGCCCGAGCGCAGGAACGCGATCAACGAGGCGATGTACGCCAGCCTCGCCGACGCCTTCGAGGCGGCCGAGCGCGATGCCTCGGTGCGCGTCATCCTGATCGTCGGCGACGACGGCGTCTTCACCTCCGGCAACGATCTCGGCGACTTCGTCGCCAATCCGCCGCGTGACGGCAATTCCGAGACGTTCCGCTTCATGCGCGCGGTGATCGCCTCGACCAGGGTGATCGTCGCGGGCGTCGCCGGGCTCGCGGTCGGCATCGGCACGACGCTGCTGCTGCATTGCGATCTGGTCATCGCCTCGCGCGACGCGCGCTTCCTGATGCCGTTCGTCGGGCTGGGCCTGGTGCCCGAATTCGCCAGCTCGCGGCTGCTGCCCGAGCTGGTCGGCCGGCGGCGCGCGGCGCGCCACCTGCTGCTCGGCGATCCGATCGACGCGGCGACCGCCTTCGCCTGCGGGCTGGTCTCCGAACTGGTCGACGAAGGCACCGCGATCCCCGCCGCGCACATGGTCGTCAAGCGGCTGCTGGAGAAGCCGCCGCTCGCGCTCGCCCGCGCCCGTGCGCTCACCGCGCCGGACCGCGCCGCGGCGGCCGAGACGGTCGAGCGCGAGGCGGCGGTGTTCGGCGAATGCCTCGCCGGCCCCGAATTCGCCGAGGCCGCCCGCGCCTTCTTCGAGAAACGCCCGCCGCGGTTCGCGGCGCTCAAGGGGTGAAACGGCGCGCCGAGATCGACCTTCTCCGCCACCGCGGACTTGTTCGCGGGTCCACGGTGGTCCAAGCGTCGCACCAGGGCCGTGCCGCACCGCCGGTACCGCGGCAGACCCCGCTACGGGTCCGGTCGACGGCTCGCCCGGATCGGCGTTCGGGAGACCGGAGCCGGTCCGTCATGAGAGAGGCGCGTCATGGCCGGTGACCACCATCATTCGCACGATCACGCGGCGCACGACCACGCGCATGGCGGGCACGGTCATGGCCACAGCCACGCCCCGGCCAGCTTCGGCCGCGCCTTCGCGATCGGCACCACGCTCAACATCGGCTTCGTCGCGGTCGAGGGCATTTACGGCATCGCCGCCGGATCGACCGCGCTGCTGGCGGACGCCGGCCACAATCTCAGCGACGTGCTCGGCCTGCTGATCGCCTGGGGCGCCGCGACGCTCGGCCGGCGCAGCCCCAAGGGGCGCTACACCTATGGCCTGCGCAGCTCGTCGATCCTCGCGGCGCTGCTCAACGCGCTGATGTTGCTGGTCGCGCTCGGGGTGATCGCGGTCGAGGCGATCGGGCGGCTCGCCGATCCCGAGCCTGTCGCCGGGCGCACGGTGATGCTGGTCGCCGCGATCGGCATCCTCGTCAACGGCGCGACCGCACTGCTCTTCATGCGCGGCCGCGAGCACGATCTCAACATTCGCGGCGCCTTCGTCCACATGGCCGCGGACGCCGCGATCTCGGCGGGCGTGGTGGTGGCGGGCTTCGTCATTCTCGAGACCGGCTGGCTGTGGCTCGATCCGCTGGTCAGCCTGGCGATCGTCGGCATCGTCGCGGTCGGCACCTGGGGGCTGCTGCGCGACAGCGTCAACATGAGCCTGATGGCCTGCCCCCCCGGTCTCGATCCCGAGACGGTCGCGGGTTTCCTGCGCGCGCGCGAGGGCGTGTCGGCGATCCACGATCTCCATGTCTGGCCGATGAGCACCACCGAGACCGCGCTCACCGTCCATCTGCTGGTGCCCGCGGGCTATCCCGGCGACGCCTATGTCGCCGACACCGCCGAGGCGCTCCGTCACCGCTTCGGCATCGGCCATTCGACCATCCAGATCGAGACCGACCCGACGCGGGCGTGCCATCTCGAGCCCGACATGGTGGTCTAGAGACCGTCTCCCACGACGGAGGCGGCGCTCGCTGCCGCAACGGTTCAGCCCCGCCCGATCAGCCGCTGCGCGATGCGGTCCGCGACCAGCGCGGCCGGATCGCCGGTCGCCGCGCTCTCGTCCCACACCGTATCGAGCCGGCCGGGGATCTCGGCGATCCGGCTCTCGACCTCGGCGCGATCGCTCTTGCCGAGATATTCGAGCCCGACATTGATGATGCCACCCGCGTTGATGACGTAATCGGGCGCATAGACGATGCCGCGCTGGTGAATACGCCAGCCGTCCTCGGGCGTGGCGAGCTGGTTGTTGGCGCCGCCCGCGACGACCGGCGCCTTGAGCGCTGCGATCGTCTCGGCGGTGAGGATCGCGCCGAGCGCGCACGGGCTCACCACGTCCGCCGCGACACCGAGGATCGCGTCCGCCGACACCGCGGTGCCGCCGAGTTCGGAGGCCAGCGCCGCCGCGCGTCCCGCGTCGACATCGGCGAGCGACAGGATCGCGCCGTCCGCGGCGAGCAGGCGGGCGAGCCCGCCGCCGACCGAACCGACGCCCTGGATCGCGACATGCACGCCCCGGACATCGTCGCGCCCGAGCCCGCGCTTCACCGCCGCCTTGACGCCGAGATAGACCCCCATCGCCGTGAACGGGCCAGGATCGCCACCCGCCGCGCCCTTGTCGCGACCGACCGGCAGCCCCGAGACATGCCGGGTCTGTGCCGAGATCGCGACCATGTCCGAGTCCGAGATGCCGACATCCTCGGCGGTGACGTAACGCCCGCCGAGACTGTCGACCGCGCGCCCGAAGGCGGCGAGCAGTGCCGGGGTCTTGGCGCCCGCGGGATCGGCAAGGATCACCGCCTTGCCACCGCCCATCGGCAGCCCGGCCATCGCGTTCTTGTAGCTCATGCCGCGCGACAGGCGCAGCGCATCGGTCACCGCGTCGGACGA
>CAZZZX010000083.1:5581-8822 GCA_964658585.1 uncultured Novosphingobium sp. | reverse complement strand
ACAACTTCCCGCCCTATTCGGTCGGTGAAGTCGGCCGCTTCGGCGCGCCGGGCCGTCGCGAGATCGGCCATGGCAAGCTGGCGTGGCGCGCGCTGCACGGCGTGCTGCCCAGCAAGGAGGAGTTCCCCTATACGATCCGCCTGACCTCCGACATCACCGAGAGCAACGGCTCCTCGTCGATGGCGACGGTATGCGGCGGCAGCCTCGCGCTGATGGACGCGGGCGTGCCGATCAAGCGCCCGGTCTCGGGCATCGCGATGGGCCTGATCCTGGAGGGCAAGGACTTCGCGGTGCTCTCCGACATCCTTGGCGACGAGGATCATCTCGGCGACATGGACTTCAAGGTGGCGGGCACGTCCGAGGGCATCACCAGCCTGCAGATGGACATCAAGATCGCCGGCATCACCGAGGAGATCATGAAGGCCGCGCTCGCGCAGGCAAACGAGGGCCGCGCACACATCCTCGGCGAGATGGCCAAGGCGCTCGACCATACCCGGACCGAGCTCAGCGCGCACGCGCCGCGCATCGAGACGATGTCGGTGCCCAAGGACAAGATCCGCGACATCATCGGCACCGGCGGCAAGGTGATCCGCGAGATCGTCGCCACCACCGGCGCCAAGGTCGACATCGACGACGACGGCACGGTCAAGATCTCGTCGTCCGATCCGGCGCAGATCGAGGCCGCGCGCAAGTGGATCCAGGGCATCACGATGGAAGCTGAGGTCGGCAAGATCTATGACGGCAAGGTCGTCAATATCGTCGATTTCGGCGCGTTCGTGAACTTCATGGGTGGCAAGGACGGCCTCGTCCATGTCTCCGAGATGAAGAACGAGCGCGTCGCCAGTCCCAAGGACGTCGTGACCGAGGGCCAGGAGGTCAAGGTCAAGGTGCTCGAGATCGATCCGCGCGGCAAGGTCCGCCTGTCGATGCGCGTCGTCGATCAGGAGACCGGCGCCGAGCTCGAAGATACCCGCCCGCCGCGCGAGCCGCGCGAGGGTGGCGATCGCGATCGCGGCCCGCGTGGTGATCGCGGTCCGCGCCGTGACGGTGGCGATCGTGGTCCGCGTCGCGACGGCGGTGGTCGCGGCGGTGAAGGCCGTGGTGGCGATCGGGGCGGCGAGCGCGGTCCGCGCCGCGAACGGTCGGACGGCGGCACCGAGGGCCCGGCGCCGGACTTCGCGCCCGCCTTCCTCAATCGCGACGACGACTGATCGCAGCTCTTACGCGCTGAGACGAGACGAGGGGCTCCCGGAGACGGGGGCCCCTTTTCGTTCGTGAGGTCTCAGCGCCCCGATCGAGCGGGTGCCACCCGCCGGTAATTGGCCAGGCCGCCAAGCGCCACCGCTTCGACGAAATCCAGCCGGGCGCGCGGATTATGCGGCTCGAAGACGAAGAAGCCGGCAAGACCGATCCCGATTTCGCGGGATTTGTGTGGCGGCGCGGCCTCCGTCACGATCTCGGTCAGGTGACTCGTCAACCGGATGATCGTCTCGGTCGGGCGTCCTTCGTCCGCGACATCGATGAAAACCCATTTCCGCGCGTCCGCCGAGATGGAGCCGGTGATCGCCTCGGACCGATCGTTCGTCTCGATCGTGAACGTCGCCCGCTGCGACGGCAGCCCGACCAGCTCGAGCGCGAGGCGTCGGACCCCTTCGGGTCGCACCATCCGCAGCGCGCCTCCGCCGGGCCGGCTCCAGCAGCCATGATCCTCGAGCCGCCACCAGCCGGTCTCGTAGCGATAGGTCTCCACCGATCCCATCCCGTCGCGGAGCTGCGTCTCGCGATTGCGGATCATCGGATAATAGCCCGGCTCCGCGATCATCGGCGCCCAATCGCCCGAACCGGCATCCGCCCGCCTTGCGAAGCTGCCCAGCTTCGCGCTCATGTCGCCGGCGACATCGCCCCATCCGCGCGACACGAAGCCACGCGCGATCGCGGCTTCCTTCTCCTTGCGATAGGCCGGTTCGTAGATGAGCCGCTCGAGCGCAGTCAGGAAGGCGGTCGGCGACCCCGTCTCGAACATCACCGACAGCCCCTCGCCCGCCTGCGGCAGCGACGAATTGTCCGCCGTCAGCGGTACCTTGCCGTAACTCAGCGATTCGGTGACGGGCAGACCCCAGCCCTCGTAAGAGCTCGGATAGACGGTCAGCAGGCAGTGCTGGTAAAGCGCCTCCAGCTCGGCGTCGTCGACGCGCTCGAGGATCAGCACCTTGTCCTGCAGATCCGCGCTGGCATCGCGCCGCGCGAGCACCCGCTCGTTGCGATAGCCGCGCTTGCCTACGCAGACGAGCTGCGGAACACGCTCCTTGCCGTGGATCCCGATCAGCCGCTGCCACGCATCGAACGCGCCGACCTGGTTCTTACGAACCTCGAGCGTCGAGACGAGCAGCACGAAGGAGCCCGGCTTCAACCCCCATTTGGAGAGCATCGCCGGGTTGCGGACGGTCTGTCGGCCGCGGTTCAGTTCGGCGTGGAGCGGCACGACCGCGATATTGTCCGGGGGAACCGGCATCCCGAGCTCGGCCGCCAGCGCGATCAGATCGGCCTTGGTCGCATCCGAGATCGCCAGAAAGAAATCGGCGTGCTGGAGCACCCCGATCAGCCAGTCGATGAATTCGTGAACGAGCTCGGGGTGGCAATCCTCGGCGCGCATCGCCGGGATCATGTCGTAGATCAGGGGGACGTAGCGAATGCCGGACTCGACCTTGGCCTGGCGCACATACATAAAATAGTTTGGCAGCCACCAGCTCGTGCCGAGGCCTACCAGCCAGGCGCCACGCGGAAACGTCAAGACGGGCTGCCGTGCGACAGCGCGCTCCAACTCGGCGACTGCGGAGCGCCAGTCGGGCGCGACGGTGTCACCATCGGCCATGCTCAATCGGCACACCTCGCGGAACGGCGCGATCGGCACCGCGACCCATTCGTCGCGACCCTCGACGAAGCGGACCAGCGCTACGGAGTGGTCACCCGGCGTATCGAGCAGGGTCAGGATCACATTGATCTGCACCCGTTGCACGCCGGTCGGAAGGCGGTTGTCGGGAAAATAACCGAACATGTCCGACACATCAAACAACAGCGCGGCGCCCGCTTCGCCGGCCGGGGCGGCGGGACGAGCCTCTCCGCCCATCGTTTCCAGCAATTGCTGGACGGCTTGCAGCGTGGCGACGGTACCGGCAGGCGCTCCGGTCAGCAGTCCGGTGTCCAGCTTGAGACACACGTCTTCGATCGAGCTGCGCGCGCG
>CAZZZX010000083.1:0-5571 GCA_964658585.1 uncultured Novosphingobium sp. | reverse complement strand
GATCGCTCGCGCCGACCAGCGCCTCGTCCGACGAAACGATAGAATCTGGCGTGTCGGACATCGTCTTGGTCTCTCTGTTGGTCGGCGCAGGCGGCCGGTCGCTGAACTCGCGCAAGTGGCCGGGAAGTTCAAGGTTCCTTACGCTGCGCAACCACTCCGATCACGGAAACCGCGTGTTGACGCGCCACCGCAGCGCGGCCTAGCGGAAGGCCCCGGCCGGAAAGTCCGCCAGAAGCGAGATGCGTTGAGAATGCTTGGCATCAATCGAAAGAAGTCGGCCGGCGTCGCGGTCTCGGCGGCGGTCCATGCCGCGATCCAACAGGGCAACCGGGCACGCGACCGGTGCGATTGGGCGCAGGCCGTCACCGCCTATCGGACCGCGCTCGCCGACCGGCCCGATCTGCACCACATCTGGGTCCAGCTCGGTCACATGCTGAAGGAAGCCGGGCGCACCGCAGAAGCGCTCGCCGCTTATGAGGAGGCCGAGCGGAAGGGCGCGCCGCGCGACGAGGCGCGCCTGCATCTCGCGCATCTCCTCAAGAACACCGGCGATCCGCGCGTCGCCGGTCGCTATCTGGCCGATCTCATCGCCGGGGGAGACGATAGCGACGATACTGCGCGCGCGCTGGTCGAGATCGTCAGGCCGGTGACTTTGCTCGACGCTGGCCATCTTCGCGCTGCCGCGCGGGAGGGGGATGCGCTCCCCGGCACTGACCTGTCGGAGGCCCGCGCCGCGCTCGACGCGGTGCTGAGCGCCCCGATCGATGGCGCGAACGTCGCCGCGATCCGGTCAGCGCGCGAGCTGATCGCGCAGATCGACAGAGCGGCGGCCGAAGGCGCATCCCGTCCGGGCGACGACGGGACGCGTCCATTGGTCTTCGACATCAGCGACCTCGTCGCCCATTTCCGCCACCATCGCCTCCCCACCGGAATCCAGCGCGTGCAGATCGAGGTCCTGGCGGCGGCGCTGAAAGCCTATCGCCACGACAATATCGGTATCTGCTGCTTCATCGACGGGCGGGACCACTGGATCGAGCTGCCGATCTCGCGCTTCCTGAAGCTCGCCTATCTCTCGAGCACGGGCAGCGAGGCGGACTGGCTGGTCGCGCGGGCGAGCCTGTTCCTCCACTTGGCGCTCGACGATCCCTACGAGCTTCCCGAACGCGCGATCCTCGTCAACCTCGGCACATCGTGGTGGATCTACGATTATTTCCGCCTGATCCGCGAGGCCAAGGCGGCGAAAGGCATCGCCTATATCCCGATGGTCCATGATCTCATCCCGATCCTCGCGCCGCAATATTGCGTGTCGGGGGTCACGGCGGATTACGTCAGTTGGATGGTCGGCGTGTTCCAGCACGCGGACGGCTATCTCGCCAACTCCGAGTCGACCAAACGCGATCTGATCGCGGTGGCCGCCCATCTCGGTCATGATCTGATACCCGAGCGGGTCGTCGTGGTCTCCCTCGACGCGGACTTTCGCCGAATGGCGAGCACATCGCTGCCGACGGCCAAGCTCCGGACCTGGGCGCTGGAAGACACGCCCTACGCACTGTTCGTCTCGACGATCGAGGCGCGCAAGAATCATACGCTCGCCTTTGAAGCCTGGGCCGAGCTCCTGCGCCGTCATGGGCCGGAGGCGCTGCCCCGGCTGGTCTGCGTCGGTCGCCGCGGCTGGCTGAACGACCAGGCGTTCGAGCTGCTGGCTAAGAATGCCGATCTGCGCGCGCACGTCACGATCATCGATCGGGCATCGGACGACGAACTGGCGCTGCTCTATCGGTCGTGCCGGTTCACCGTCTATCCGAGCCATTACGAGGGCTGGGGCCTGCCCGTCACCGAATCGCTCTGTTACGGGCGCGTGCCGGTGGTTGCAGACAATTCGTCGCTGCCCGAGGCCGGCGGAGAATTCGCATTGGTGTTCGAATCGGATTCGGTCGACGCCTTGGTTGCTGCGGTCGAGACCGCCGCGTTCGACGATGACTGGCGCGAAGCCCGCGAGCGGCGGATCGCCGAGGCATTCCGGCCGCGGCCATGGGGCGACCTGTTCCGCCAGATCGGCGACGCTGCGACCCACATCATCGCCGATCAGGCGCCCGACATCGCGGCGTTGCGAACCGTCGCAACAGGAACCTATTATCCGGTCAGCCTCTATCGCGAGCTGCGGATCTGGCGTTCGCTCGCCGCCGGCGAGATCTTTCGCGTCGGCGATGGCTGGCTGTGGCCCGAGACCGACGGCTGTCGTACCACGATTGCGGGCGGCGAGCTGTGCATGAGCGTCCCCACCGCGGCGAACGCGCTGCGCCTCTATCTGCGCGTGCGAGGGTTGGCCGATATTGTATGTCCATTCGCCCTGATCGTGTCGGGCGAAACCGTCTTCCGGTCCACGTTGCGCGTCGGCGAGCAGCGCTGGGTGATGACCGACCTGCCTGACGGCATCGGTCCAGATCTATCGATCCTTGTGAAAGGCGAAGCGGAGGAACGGATCGAGATGTCGACCGGGGGATCGGTCAAGCGGCTGATGGCGTCGCTTACCGTGATCGGTTTCGCGTTCTGCCGCCGCGACGACGAGGACGAGCGACTCTCTTTCGTCGAAGTCTCGGGCCTTGGCGATGTCGGTGATATCAGCGCCTATCGCGAGCGCGCGACCGCTGCGGTCTGGTAGACCGCGCCATGTCAGCTTCGCGAGCACGATCAGCCATTTCCGGGTGGTGCCAGACCTCTTCGCCGTCAGCGCCCAGCGACCGCAAGCCGGCCGCCGCCGAAACGGGCCGAGATAGCTCGTCATGATCGGAACATCATCAGTCGGCTGAGGTAAGGGGCACAGGCGCGCTGATTCTGCACCCGCACTTGTTCTTCAGATAGCTGCCCCATAGCTTCGGAACAGCAAATCGAAATGGACCCATCCTGCCGGCAACCTGCCGGACGCTTGCGCCTGCCTGTCGCGCTCGTCCCAGAGACTCATCAGCTCTGTAGTCGAACTGATGCTAGTCAGACTGAAGTCGTGTTCTACGATCTCGACACGTTCCGTCATTGAGAAGATGTGGTCGGCAAGCTCTTCGGGTGCCATGCCCATGCCGCCGCGAAGGCAAAGTGGATTGAATTCCGTGAGAACGAGCGGCTTGTGACGCCGCAAAGTCGCATCCATACCCTTGAATGCGAGCAACTCGTAACCTTCTATGTCGATCTTGATGAAGTCGACACGCGGCTCATCGCGGAGAATGAAGTCGACGGGTACTGCTTGGCCGATGTCGTTGATCGTCAAGGGGTCGACGTCTTTCACCACTTTGGCATTCGACGCAGTCGTTGTCGTCAGCGTGCAGATCCGGTCGGAAGCCGCCAATGGATAAACAAGGATGTTCTCGAATTGATTTAGAACCAAACCCCGACGGAAGCAGCCGACGTTTCGCGGATTGGGCTCGAACGCGATCACCTTGCCCGACGGTCCGACGACCTGCGCGGCATTGAACGACATGAGACCAAGATTACCGCCAATATCCACGAACACGTCACCGGGCCTGAGACGAGAGCGAATGACACCGACAATATGCGTTTCCCACTCGCCGTATCGAGCGATGTGCTGTCCGAACTCCGGATCTTCGGGATTTACAACGGCGCGCAATCCGTTGCCGATATCGACACTCTGCAGAGGTTCTTGCTTCCGCTTGAACTCCGGACTGCTGAGCAGCAAGCGCCGCAGATCGGCTTCGTTGATCCTGCCGCTCGCTATGCCTTCCCCGTGGTCACGCAATCCACTCTCATCCGCATCTCGTCCGAGTATCCATTCATAGGCGGTGCGAACGATCGTTTCGGCACGTTGCGTAGTCGTCTGGTCGGGCATGGAGCCCCCTTAAAGAGATAGCCTGACCATGTCACGACGCTAAAGGTGATCGCGGCCCGGTCAAACGCGGCGCTGCGCTGGCCGCCGCTTGGGTCACAGCACCAGCGATGCTATCAGGCCGCACTTTTCCGAAGGATGCGCAGCACCTGTGTCGACACCGCTCAGCAAGATCCGCAATTTCTCGATCATCGCGCATATCGATCATGGCAAATCGACGCTCGCCGACCGGCTGATCCAGACCACCGGCGGCCTCACCGCGCGCGAGATGACGAGCCAGGTCCTTGATAACATGGATATCGAGAAGGAGCGCGGGATCACCATCAAGGCGCAGACCGTGCGCCTCGACTATACCGCGCGAGACGGCGAGCGCTACGTCCTCAACCTGATGGACACCCCCGGCCATGTCGACTTCGCCTACGAGGTCTCGCGCAGTCTCGCCGCGTGCGAGGGTGCGCTGCTCGTCGTCGACGCGGCGCAGGGGGTGGAGGCGCAGACCCTCGCCAATGTCTACCAGTCGATCGAGCACGATCACGAGATCATCCCGGTCATCAACAAGATCGACCTGCCCGCCGCCGAGCCCGACAAGGTCCGGGCCGAGATCGAGGACATCATCGGGCTGCCCGCCGACGACGCGGTGCTCGCGAGCGCGAAGTCGGGGATCGGGATCGACGCCATTCTCGAGGCGATCGTCACCCGCATCCCGCCCCCCAAGGGCGACGCCGACGCGCCCCTGAAGGCGATGCTCGTCGACTCGTGGTACGACCCCTATCTCGGCGTCGTCATCCTGGTGCGCGTGATCGACGGCGCGATCCGCAAGGGCCAGCTGGTCAAGTTCATGAACGCGGGCACCACCCACCTGATCGACCGGGTCGGCTGCTTTCGCCCCAAGATCGACCAGCTTCCCGATCTCGGCCCCGGCGAGATCGGCTTCATCACCGCGCAGATCAAGGAAATCACCGAGACCCGTGTCGGCGACACGATCACCGACGCCAAGCGCCCCGCCGCCGAGGCGCTGCCCGGCTTCAAGGAGGTGCAGCCGGTGGTGTTCTGCGGGCTGTTCCCGGTCGACGCCAACGATTTCGAGAAGCTGCGCGATTCGATCGGCAAGCTGCGCCTCAACGACGCCTCGTTCAGCTTCGAGACCGAGACCAGCGCGGCGCTCGGCTTCGGCTTCCGCTGCGGCTTTCTCGGCCTGCTCCATCTCGAGATCATCCAGGAGCGGCTGACCCGCGAATATGATCTCGACCTCATCACGACGGCGCCGAGCGTGGTCTATCGCATCCACCTGACGCATTCCAAGACCGAGGCGGCGAGCACGATCGAGCTCCACAACCCCGCCGACATGCCCGATCCCAACCGTATCGAGAGCATCGAGGAACCGTGGATCGAGGCGACGGTCTATGTGCCCGACGAGTATCTCGGCTCGATCCTCAAGCTCTGCCAGGATCGGCGCGGCATCCAGAAGGACCTGACCTATGTGGGCGGCCGCGCGCAGCTGCGCTACGAGCTGCCGCTCAACGAGGTGGTGTTCGATTTCTACGATCGCCTGAAGTCGATCTCGCGCGGTTATGCGAGCTTCGACTATCACCAGATCGGCTATCGCGAGGGCGACCTCGTCAAGATGGGCATCCTCGTCAACAACGAGCCCGTCGATGCGCTTAGCATGATCGTCCATCGCGGCACGGCGGAGGCGCGCGGGCGCGGCATGTGCGAGCGGCTGAAGGACCTGATCC
>CAZZZX010000082.1:0-8868 GCA_964658585.1 uncultured Novosphingobium sp. | reverse complement strand
GCGCCCGCGAACATGCCGTCGATGAACAGCTCGAGCATAGGTGCCCGCCCAGGCACGCGCATATCGATCGCCCAACCGCGCACTTCGCCGTCGGTGACGCTTTCGATCACCACCTTGACGGTGGTGAGCGCCGCCAGCCGGCGCCGTGCCGACAGCGCCGCGAGGAATGCCGGATCGACCGGATCGCCGTCGCCCGGCGCGATCAGGCGCGCGAACCGCGCGTCGCCGAACAGCGCGCCGAACAGCGCCGTCCAGTCGTCCGCCGCACGGGCCGCGGCGCGGCCGGTCTCGTCGAGCGGCACGAAGTCCGCCGCCCAGATCGCGATCTCGCGCGGCAGCGGGCGACCGAACCACGTGCCGCCGAGCGGCTCGCCGCGCACGATCGGCGCGACCACGTTATCGGCGAACTCGCCCGATCGGAAGAAGGGCGGGAACCACACCCGGTTGGGCTGGAGGATCCGATCCTCGATGACCTGTTCCGCCTCGGGATCGCGGCCGTTGCACAGCCGATAGGCGTTGACGATGTCCTCGCGCGAGGGTGTGGCGTCGAAATCCGTCATGACGGGTGTAGCGGTCTCCCCTGCGAGGGATCGTGGATAGGGAGGTTCGCGGCGATAGGCCAGCCGCCCGGAGATCAGCCCCTGCCGCGCCGGACGATCATCCCGAACGAGGTCGTCGCATAGCGGCCGATCGCCATCTTGAGGTGCAGATCGTTGGTGAAGGGCGGTACGTCGACATGATCGTCGAGGGGGGTCTCGCCGATGTCGAGCTTGATCGGGGCGACGCTGTGCCCCGCCGCGATCAGCTCGAGCGCCAGCCTTTCCATGTCGCGACGCCGGAACAGCACGGTCGCGACATCGTCGATGGTGTCGTCGTTCGAGGTCAGGTTGAGTTCCGTCGTGTGGACCGCGATGCCGCCCGGCCTCAGGCACTCGACCGATCGCCTGACGAAGGCGAGCCCGGCTTCGATCGAGCCGAGATGCTCGTACGCGCAGGACGACCAGGTGAAATCGAAATCGACGAGATCGTCCGGGATACGCGTCATGTCGACCGCGCGGAACGACACCAGCCGCGCGAGCGTGGCGTCGTCGCACAGCGCAGGATAGCTCAGCGCCGCCACCGTCGCACCGTGCTGGCCGCTCGGATTCCACAGGTCGATATCGCCATGGTCGGCGGGCAGGTCGGTGGCGACGACCTCGACGCCGCGGGATGCCATCAACGCGGGCAGCGGCTCGCGGCCCACCCCGAAGCACAGCCCGCGGCGGCCGGCGCGGATCATTCCGGCCACCTTGAGCACCTGCAGGATGTAGACGAATTCCCATTGCTTGCGGTGACGACGATGCACCTGATCGAGGCGTCGCAGCCATCGCGCATAGACAGGCTCGTCGAACTGTGCGGCGGTGCACCCCTGCGAGACCGGGCGGACGAGCGTGGCGGGGCCGGGCTCGAACAATGCCGCCAGCGGGTCCGTCGCATCGACCGCGCGCGCCAGCGCATCGGCGAACGGCTCCGCGTCGCTGTCCTGCGTGACGGTGATGTCGAGCCCGTCCGCCGTCGCGTCGGTGTCGTCGGCGATCGTGCCGAGCAGCGCATAGCCCGCGCCGTCGAACCCGTCGCACGCGATCTCGACGACGCCGCCGTCCGCGGCGAGCGTGGCGAGCGACAGCCGGACGATGGCGACGACGCGGGCTTGCGCGGCCGCGCCGGCCGCGGTCATGTTGACCTGCACGATCAGCCGGCCCCTGGACGCGCGCAATCCCGCGAAGCGCACCGTGAAGCGGGCCGCCCCGGGCGCGAGCGGCGCATAGCTGGTGTGAAAGGCGAGGTTGTCGACCGGCGAGGGGTTGGTCCCGCCGAGTCCGCCGATGCGGCTGGAGGGATTGTCGAAGAAGCCGAACGGATCGAGCGGACGGCGGGAAACACGCGCGCCGGCGTGCGTCTTGTCGTCGGCAATGGCGTCGATCATGCTTGTCCCTATACCGCTCGCGCACCGCGAGATAGGGCGATGCGTGTGGCGCCGCAACGCGCGCGCGGAAGGATGGAATGCCCGAAAAGCTGCGAAGGACGCCCGCATTTGCGACGATCGCGCTCAAGCCGGTCGAGGCGCGGCGGCTGCTCGATGCCGTCGAGCAGCGGGCCATCGCGGCCAGGCTCGCTCGCGCGGCGCGCCTGATCGCGGCGCGCGAGGCGACGATCGAGGTGTTGCGGCTCGATCCGCCGGGATCGCGGACGCCGCGCATCCGCGGCGCGCTGTCCGCCCTCTTCCGGCCGTCGCGCGCGCCCGACGGGCTCGATCCCGGCGAAACGGATCGGCTCGCCGGCTCGGGCCTGTTCCTCGCCGGCTGGTATCGCGACCGGCACCGCGAGGCGGTCGCGGGGGGCGATCCGTGGGCGCATTATCTCGCCGAGGGACTTGCCGCGGGACTGGCGCCCAATCCGTTCTTCGACGCCGACTGGTATGTCGGGCGGCATCTCGGCGGGCGCTGCGCGGAACCGGCGATCCTCCATTATCTCCGGGTCGGCGCGCGCTACGCGCTGGCGCCCGGCCCGCTGTTCGACTCGACCGCCTATCTGTGCGCCGACGAGCGCATCGCGGGCGAAGCCGACGCGCTCGCGCATTTCCTCACCCGCGGGATCGACGAGGGGCGCACCGCGATTCCGGTCGCCTGACGATCAGAACGCCGCATCCGCCTCGGCGGCGGCGAGGAACAGATGGTATAGCGAGCTGGCCGGAACATAATCGACCAGCGGCGTCAGGTCGGGCGCGAGATGGTCGGTCCAGCCGCCCGCGAACGGCGTGTCGAGGAAGTGGGTGCGCAACAGCCCGGCCATGCGGTTCGCGAACGAGGCGGCGTGCGGATCGCCGTCGCGATGACGTACCGCGGCGGCCTTGATCGCCTCGGTATGCGGCCACAGCCGGTGCGAGGGCCGGACCACGACGAGATCGAGATCGAGCTCGTCGTGGATCAGGCCGCCGGCATGATGCCCGTGGCGATGCGCGGTGTCGTGGAGCAGCTCGCCGACGGTGCCGATGTCCTCGCCGGACGCCCGCCGGTAGCGGTCGAGCAGCCAGATCCACTCATAGTGATGCCCGGGCTCGATCCGGCGCGCGCGCGCTGGATCGGGATGGTGCGACCAGTCGTCTGCGAAATGCTCGACCAGCGCGCCGTGCGGCCCGAACAGCCGCGCGTCGAACAGCGCGACGAGCCGACCGGCGCGCTCCGCGAAGCCGCGTCCGGGTGCCACCGAATCGAGTGCGAGATACGCTTCGAGCAGATGCATCTGCGGATTCTGGCGCTTGCCCGGCGCCGCGGCGGGCAGTGCGTCGATCACCCCGCCATGGGTCGGATCCCAGAGATGGCGATCGACGAATGCGGTGATCCGCTCGGCCAATGCGAGCAGCGCGGGGTCGCGGTTGAGCGCATGAAGCTGCGCGATCGCGAACAGCACGAAGGCGTGCGAATAGCTGTCGCGAACCGCCGAGACGACCGCGCGGGTCACGGGATCGATCGAGAAGGCGACCGAGGCGAGCCCGTCCGCCTCCTCGACATAGTCGCGCACCAGCGCCGCCATCCCGGCTTCGGCGAGCGCGGCGCCGTCCGCCGACCAGCCGAGCGCGGCGGCATGGGCGAAGACATAGACCTGGCGCGCCTGCACCATCGCCCGATACGGCACCGCGATCGGCCGCGCCCGGGCGTCGAGCCGCTCGTGGAAGCGCCCCGTCGCCGCATCGCGCCCGATCCGCGCCCAGGTGTCGAGCGCGGCGCCGGCGACCCAGTCGACATATGCTCTCAACGGTCGCGCTCTCCGGCGTTCGCGACGGCACCGCGCGACGTCAGCCAGTCGCGCGCCGTCGCCGCGAGGTCGCAGACATTGGCGGGGACGAGGATGCCGGGCAGCCCCGCGCGCGCGCCCGCCTCGATGTCGCCCGGCCGGTCGCCGATGATGACGCTGCCGTCGCGAATCGTCGGGAAGTCGCGCATCGCGCGCAGCAGCATCCCCGGGCCGGGCTTGCGGTCGTCGTGCGCGATGCAGAACTCGGGCACGCTGCCCTCGGGATGCCAGGGCGCTACGTAGAAGGCGTCGATCCGCGCGCCGTCGGTCGCGAGGCGGTCGCGCATCGCGGCGTGGAAGGCGTCGACATCGGCGAGCGTGTAGAGGCCGCGCGCGACGCCCGACTGGTTGGTGACCACGATCACGCGATAGCCGGCCTCGTTGAACAGGCGGATGCCGGCGGCCGCGGTGGGCGTGAGGGAGAGATCCCGCGCACGCCAGACATAGCCGGTGTCGATGTTGATGACGCCGTCGCGATCGAGAAAGGCGACCGGGCGCGCGCGGGTCATGCAGGGACGGCGTCGGCGGCGATGCGGTCGGCGAGATCCAGCACGATGCGCAGATGCTCCGCCCAGCTCGGCCCGCGCCAGTCGAGCAGCCGCTCGCGGCGCCGCGCATGATCCGCCGCGCTCTCGCCGGCGAGCGTGAGGATCGCCTCGCGCCACGCCGGCCCGTCGAGCGGATCGAGATAGGTCGCCAAGTCCCCGCCCGCCTCGCGCAGCGCGGGCAGGTCGCTGCACAGGACCGGTACGCCCAGGCTCAGCGCCTCAGGCACCGGCATCCCGAAGCCTTCGGCGAACGAGGGCAGCAGCAGCGCGCGCGCGCCGCAGAGCAGCGCCTGCAGCTCGCCATCGCTGACACGGGCATGTTCCTCGACGCAGCCGACCAGCGCGGGGCAGCGTTCGAGCAGATCGACGACCTGCTCGTTCTCCCAGCCGCGCTTGCCGATCACCAGCAGTCGCGGCACCGCCGCCGGACCCAAGCGGACTGCCAGGTCGCGCCAGATATGGAGCAGCAGAAGGTGGTTCTTGCGCGGCTCGATCGTCCCCAGGCAGACGAAATAGGGGCGTGCGGCGGGCGGCGTCGGCGGCGTCGTGCGGCGCAGGCTGGCGGTCAGCCCGAGATGCGCGACCGCGACCGGAACCATCCGCGACTCGGCATGGAGATGGGGCAGGAAGGCGCGCTGCGTCGCCCTGGAATTGGCGATCACCGCATCGGCGTGGCGGGCGACGGTGCGGATGCGGCGGCCATGCTGGGCGGCGCCCCCCTCTCGTGCATATTCGGGGAACTCGATCGGGATCAGATCGTGGAGCAGGCACACCAGCCGCGCGCACTCGGCCCGCAGGATGCGGGCGACCAGCCGCTCCCTGTCGAGATGATGCGGCGAGCTCTGGATCAGCACGCGCGGCGCGCGGGCGCGCGGTACGGCATGCGGGCGCAGCCGCCACAGCGCGCGACCCGCGGCGCGCCAGCTCTCGATGCCACGGCCCGTCGTCGTGCCCGACCACGCCGCCTCCAGCGTATCGAGGAACGCCACGGCGTCGTCGCGGGCGATGCGGCCATAGCCGCCGACCGGATGCACCGCTCCGAAGGCGAGCCGTTCGGGAATCGTGCGCAGCAACTCGCGCGCATAGGCGAACTCGACGCGATCGACCCCGGTCGGCGTCGGCTTGTTGAGCCGCGAGACCAGCCGCGACAGGTCGAGCACGATCTCGGGCGGCGGGCGGGTCATGTCGTGCATCGTCGTCGCGGCGTTAGATGGTTTCGCGAAGCCGCGGAAGGGCGTGGCGCACACGCTGGCTCAGCGGCGCCTGCCATATTCGACCGCGGGCGAGGAGGGGACGAAATCCATGTCGTCATGTCCGGCCAGCCGCTCGACCGCGCGCGAGACCATCATCTCGATCCCGACATTGCTGAGGAAGGCGCCGTGGAGCAGGCAGCGGCTGGCGAGCACGCGCGAAAAGGCTTCGTAGATCGCCGGATCGGGCGCCTGGGGGGCGCACCAGAACGTATCGAGCGATTGCTGGTCGGTGACGCCGGCGATGTCGTACACCGCCTTGCCCAGCGCCTTGACCGGCTTGCCGGCGGCGAGCGCGAGCGTGCCGCTCGTGCTGTTGACCGTCACCATCCCGCGCGAGCCCAGCACCAGCGCGAGCAGATCGCCCTGCTCGAGAAAGGCGATGCGATCGACGATGCCGAGCGCGCCGGCGATCTCGCCGACCTCGGCGCGCCAGTCGCGCAGGCCCGCGTCGAGCGGATGCTCCTTGATCGCCAGTTTCATGCCTGCGGGCGCGTGCGCCGCGAAGCTTTCGAGCACTGTCGAGATCGCCGGGCGCATCGCCGCGAAATCGGAATGGATGCGGATCTGATAATCCGAGTCGAGCTGGAGCGGGAACAGGAAATAGTCCGCCGTGCCGAGCGTGGCGAGCGCCTCGGCGGTGCGCGCGGCCTCGGCCTCGCGGCGGCGGAAGCGACGCAGGAAATTGATCCCCTCCCACACCGGGTTGCGATCGCGATGGCCGCCGTCGAACGGGAAGCGCCAGAACTGGAGCACCACCTCGGCATGATAGAAGAACGCCGCCCAGCCGCGCGCCGCGGTGTAGGAAGGCAGCGGCGGCCGCGTCTCGACCGCCGGCAGGCAGCGGGCCTGCTCGACATACCAGTCCGGATCGCGCGGCAGCGAGCTATGGCCGTTGACGCCGTTGCGCTCCAGCGTGACCCAGTCGGGCCGGATATAGCCTTCCTCGAAGACATGGACGCGCACCTCTGCCCGGCGCGCGATGGCGATCGCCTGTTCGTGGCGCGGCCGGCTGTCGCCGAACAGCACGAGATCGGTGACCGCCTCGCGATCGAGCGTCCGCGCGAGATAGCGCGGCCAGCGCAGCGTCGGTCCGCCGAAATTGTCGCCCGACGGCCAGGTCGCGTGATCGCCGCCGTTGAGATTGATGCGGCAGACGCGATGGCCGACCTGCTCGAGCGCGGCGCCCAGCTTGGGAAAGAACGAGCCGTGCGGCCCCTGCAGGAACAGGAAGGTTCTGCGTAGGCTGGGTTGCGGCCTCACGTTGACACCCTCGTCCGTACCCGACCGCGGCATCGTCCGGCCGCATACGGACGCCGATCACCGCAAATCCACACGGGTCTGACGCTAGGCCAGCGCGGCCAGCGGCGCAACCCGCGCTTCGACCAGCCCGGACAGCGCCGACGCCACGAACCGAACGCCGTCAAATGCGGACATTCCTGAGCGAATCGCGATCGGCGACCGCGAGCAGCGTCCCGACGATCAGCGGCAGGATCGCCGGCAGCGGCATCGCCCACACCGCCACGTCCGCGGACACGCCGAAGCCCAGCACCAGGATCGAGAGCAGCCAGTAGCCGAGATGGCCGGCATAGGCGCGGATACCGCACAGCGTCCGTCGATCGCTGCCGATCCGCAGCGCGAGCAAGGTCCACGGGCCGGTGGCGACGCCATAGGACAGCAGCCAGCGCACCACCGGATGACCCGCCGCGCCCTGCGCGATGCCGATGAAGCAGCCGAACTGCCACGCCAGCAGCGCGAGGATCGGCAGCGTCGCGCTCGCCACCCCCATCGCCATCCCGGCGCCGCGGCCGCTGCGCCCAAGGATCGTCCACGCCTGTCCGTCGAGCAGGATGCTGAGCCGCTCGAACACCAGCGCGAGCGCCAGACCGGCGGCGAAGGCGGCGGCGGCGATCGCGACCAGCGAACCGTCCCCCGAAATCGCCGCCCAGAGCGCCGCGAGCGCGGCGGCGATGCTCAGCAGCGCCATCGGGATCGTCACCACGCCCATCGCCACGCCGATTATATCCAACGAAATCACCCCATCACGCCTGCGCGCCTCGACAGTGCGACCGCTACACACATCCACCGCCTTCACGCCAGTCTGCGCGTGAACATGCCCTGAAGCGTCCGCGCCACGGTCAGCGGCGTACGGCGCGGCCGCACCTGTGTCGCGAATCGCGCGACCAGAATTTCGACCGGGCAGGGCAGTCCGGTGAGCGGATCGAGATAGCGCGGGAACAGGATCAGTGCGCCCGCGACGAGCTCGGCAAGCGCCAGCGTCCGCGTCCGGCGCTGCGGTCGGGGCGCCAGATCGCGGGTCAGTCCCCAGCCGGCATAGAATGGCGTGCCGTGGGTGACCACCTCGCGCCCGCGCAGCAGCGCCTCGAACCCGGCAAGCGAGGTCAGCACGTGGAGCGCGTCGACCGTCTCGAGCAAGGGCGCCATCGCGCCGCCGCGTACGACGCGGTCGGCATGAGCGAGCGCGTCGGCATCGCGGACCGCGCCGCGGCGGTGGCCGGCATCGACGTCGGGATGCGGGCGGAACCAGATCTCGGCATCGGGCTCGAGCGCGCGCACGCGGCGCAGCAGGTCGAGATTGCCGGCGACGCCGCCGCCGCCATGGATCACCGAGAGATCGTCCTCGACCTGGCCCGGCACCAGCACCAGCCGCCGCGTGCCGGTGCGGGCCGGCCGCTCGCCCTCGGCCGCACCGCCATATTTGCCGAGCCGCGCGGCCAGCACGACCGCGATCAGCGCTTCGGCACGGGCGAGCAGCGCGGGTGCGAAATCGGCGGTTTCCAGCAGCGTCTCGAGCGCACTCGGGCGGGCGGGATCATAGTGGATGCCGATCGGATCGACGGTGACCGAGAAGGGCGGGAACAGCCCGCTGCCCAAGCCGACCGAGCGGATGAAGCCGTCCTCGACGCGGGTGATGCCGGTCCCCGCGCGTGCTGCGCCCGCGATCAGCGCGGGCGAGACGCGCGACGGCCACACCGCGATCGCGCCGCCCCGCCGCCGCGCCACCGCCAGCACCCGGCCGGTCGATCGCACGAACGGCGGTGCCTGTCCGCTCCACAGGAAGCGCCGGATCTCGCGCCGCTTCCACCAGGCGAAGCCGGTGGCGACGGCGATGGCGCGATTGGCGTCGATCTGGCGGCGCCAGTCGCCGAGCAGCGCGATCGTCGCCGCGATCGTGGCGGGGCGATCGGCGAACGGATCGCGATAGGCGGTTTCGG
>CAZZZX010000081.1:0-8868 GCA_964658585.1 uncultured Novosphingobium sp. | reverse complement strand
GCGCGCGGCAGCCTTCCGCATAGGCGCGCATCGTCATCAACATGCGGCGCACGTCGGGATGGACGATGATCGGATCGGCGGGGCCGTCCGGGTTCTTGATGCCCGACAGGGAGCGGCCTTGGAGCCGGTCCTTGGCGTAGGCGACCGACGACTGGTAGGCGATCTCGGCGATGCCGAGGCCCTGCACGCCCACCGAAACGCGCTCGGTGTTCATCATCGTGAACATCGCCGCCAGGCCCTTGTTGGGTTCGCCGACCAGCCAGCCGGTCGCGTCGTCGAAGTTCATCTGGCAGGTGGCGGATGCCTTGAGCCCCATCTTGTGCTCGATGCCCGCGACCGACACGCCGTTGCGCGGGCCGACGCTGCCGTCGTCCCTGGGCATGAACTTGGGGACAAGGAACAGGCTGATGCCGCGCACGCCCTCGGGCGCGCCGGCGATGCGGGCGAGCACCAGATGGATGACGTTCTCGGTGAGGTCGTGGTCGCCCGCCGAGATGAAGATCTTCGATCCGGTCAGCTTGTAGCTACCGTCGTCCTGCGGATCCGCTCTGGTGCGCAGCAGCCCGAGATCGGTGCCGCAGTGCGATTCGGTGAGGCACATCGTCCCCGACCATTCGCCCGACACCATCTTGGGCAGATAGGCCTGCTTGAGCGCTTCCGAGGCGTGACCCTCGATCGCGGTGGTGCCGCCATGGGTGAGGCCGGGATAGAGGCTGAACGACACGTTGGCCGCGCAGATCATCTCCTCGGTCAGCTTGTTGACCGCCTCGGGCAGGCCCTGGCCGCCCCATTTGGGATCGGAGGCGAGCGCGCACCAGCCGCCCTCGACGAACTGGCGATACGCCTCCTTGAAACCGGCAGGCGTGCGGACCACGCCGTTCTCGTAGGTGCAGCCCTCGATGTCGCCCGAGGCGTTCAGGGGGAGCAGCAGTTCCTTGGCGACCTTGGCGGACTCCTCGAGGATCGCGTCGGTGAGGTCGGGGGTGAATTCGGCGAACGCCGGGAGATCGCCGAACCCGTCGTCGGCGAACAGCTCGTTGAGCACGAAGCGCATGTCGCGCAGCGGGGCATCATAGACTTGCATCTGATCTCTTCCTCACATCCGTTCGCTTCGAGCAGCATCGAGCCTGTCGAGACGTAACGCGCGAGAAGACGTCTCGACTGCGGGTCCCGGTTTCGCCCGACCCTCCGCTCGAAGCGAGCGGAGGATGTTTCACATCAGTTCCGCAACGGCTTGCCCGTGGTCAGCATCGTCTCGACCCGCGCCACGGTGCGCGCATCCTTAACGCGCGCGATGAAGCCCTTGCGTTCCAGTTCGAGCAATTGCGCCTCGGTCACCGTGTCGACGACATCGGCGGGTCCGCCGGTCAGCACCTCGGCGAGCGTCGCGGAGACCACCGCGTCGTACGCGGTCGCCATGCCCTTCTTCTGGAAGTCGCGCACCGCCATCGCCATGCCGACCCGGCCGCTTTCGCCCGGCAGCCTGAATTCGGGCGGCTTGGGTGCCTCGTAGCCGTCGACCATCGCCAGCGCCTTGGCCTTGGCGTCGGCGAGCAGGCGGTCGCGGTTCATCGTGATGCCGTCATGCTCGCGCAGGAACATCAGTTCGCGCGCCTCGGCGGCGGACTTGGAGACGGTCGCGGTCGAGATCGTCTCGAATGCCTTGATCGGCGCGGGCATCGGGCCCTTGGGCAGCTTGCCCGACTTGACCAGCCGATCGAGATACTCGCCATTGCCGCCCCAGCCAGGGATCAGCCCGACGCCGCATTCGACCAGACCCATATAGGTCTCGGCATGGGCCTGGATCGCATCCGCGTTGAGGCAGGTCTCGCAGCCGCCGCCGAGCGCCATGCCCGCGGGCGCGGCGACCACCGGGAAGGGCGCGTATTTGAGCGCCTTCATCGCCTGCTGGCCGCCCGCGATCAGCTTTTCGACCTCGCTGTACGCCGCGATGTTGATCGCGAACAGCGCAAGCCCGAGATTCGCGCCCGCCGAGAAATTGCCGCCCTCGTTGTAGATCACCAGCGCCTTGAAGCCCTGCGCCTTCACGATCGCCACCGCCTGCTGCATCATCGCGATGACGTCGCCGTCGAGCGCGTTCATCTTGGCGGTGAACTCGAGGCACAGCACGCCGTCGCCGACATCCCACAACGCCGCCGAACCGTTCTTGGCGACCGGCTGCGCGCGGCGCTTGACGTCCTCGAGCAGCAGCACGCCATCGGGGCGCGGCAGGTCGCGATAATCGGTGCCGTCGGCGAGCAGATACTGCTTTCGCCCGTTCTCCACCCGGTAGAAGGGCTTGGTCCCCGCCGCCTTGAGGATGGCGGGCACCGGCCGGCCTTCCGCCGCCAGCCGCTCGGCCAGCTTGCCCGGCCCGAGCTTGTCGATCAGCTCGAACGGGCCGAACTTCCAGTTGTAGCCGAGCCGCATCGCGTCATCGACGCCGACGATGTCGGCGGACGCCTCGGGCACGATCATCGCCGCATAGCTCAGCACATGGCTCAGCACCGTCCAGGCATAGTCGCCGACCTTGCCCGGCGCGGCGACCAGCGCGGCCAGATCGCGCTCCAGCTTGGACGGCAGCGGCGCGGGCTTGCGCTCGGCGCGATACTCGCCGGTCTCGAGATCGATCGTCTGCTTGGAGCGCTTGCCGCCCGCCTTGCCGAGCCGGTAGAAACCGCCCTTGCCCTTGCGGCCGGTGAAGCCTTCCGCGATCATCCGGTCGACCAGTGGCATCTCGCGGACGGTCTCGAAATACGGATCGCCCTCGGCGAGCGTCGAGGTCAGGCTCTTGGACAGGAGCGGCATGAGGTCGATGCCGACCAGATCGATCAGTCCGAAGATACCGGTGCGCGGCACGCCCATCGGCTTGCCGCCGATCTGGTCCGCTTCCTCGACGGTCAGCTTCTGGTCCATCGCCGCATTGATCGCGACCGCCATCCAATAGGTGCCGACGCGATTGGCGACGAAGCCCGGGGTGTCGTTGGCGTGGACGATCGACTTGCCCATCGCGCGGTCGGTGAAGTCCGCGACCTTGCGCAGCACGTCGGCATCGGTCTCCGGGCTGCCGACGATCTCGAGCAGCCGCATGTAGCGCGGCGGATTGAAGAAGTGGGTGATGAGGAAATCGCGCCTGAACTGGTCCGAGCGACCCTCGACGAGCTGCGCCAGCGGGATCGTCGACGTGTTGGACGAGACCGCGGTGCCGGGGCGCTTGACCGCCTCGATCTTGGCATAGAGCGCCTGCTTGATGTCGAGCCGCTCGACGATCGCTTCGACCACCCAGTCGCATTCGGCGATGCGACCGAGATGATCGTCGATATTGCCGGTCTCGACCAGCCTGGGCGCCGCCTTGGACATGAACGGCGCGGGGTCGGTCTTGAGCATCCGGGCGACCGCGCCCTTGGCGACCGCGTCGCGATCCGCGCCATCCTTCGGCACGATGTCGAGCAGCAGCACCGGCACGCCCGCATTGGCGACCTGCGCGGCGATGCCCGCGCCCATCGTACCCGCGCCGATCACGCAGACCTTGTTGATCTGGCCTACCATGTCATGCGCGCTCCAGCACGGTGGCGATGCCCTGGCCGCCGCCGATGCACTGGGTGGCAAGCGCGTACTGGCCGCCCTCGCGTGCCAGCAGCGCCGCCGCCTTGCCGACGATCCGCGCGCCGGTCGCGCCGAGCGGATGGCCGAGCGCGATCGCGCCGCCGTCGAGATTGACGGTCTCTTCCTTGAGGCCGAGATCGCGGATGCAGGCGAGCGACTGGCTGGCGAACGCCTCGTTGAGTTCGACCACGCTGAGCTGCTCGACCGTGACGCCGGCCCGCGCCAGCGCCTTGCGGGTCGCCTCGACCGGGCCGATGCCCATGATCTCGGGCGCGCAGCCCGCAACCGCGACGCTCTTGATCTTGGCGAGCACGGTGAGGCCGTGCTTCGCCGCGAACGCCTCGGACGTGACGAGCACCGCGGACGCGCCGTCGGTCAGCGGCGAGGCGGTGCCCGCGGTGACGGTGCCGTCCTTGTCGAACGCGGGCTTGAGCCCGGCGAGGATCTCGGGCGTGGTGTCGGCGCGGATGATGCCGTCCTGATCGACAGTGCCCGCCTTGGTGTAGATCGGCACGATCTCGTCGGCGAGCTTGCCCGCCGCGCGCGCGGCGGCGGCCTTCTGCTGGCTGCTCACCGCGAACGCCTCCTGATCGGCGCGCGTGATCTGGTACTTCTGCGCGACGTTCTCGGCGGTTTCGCCCATGCCGATATAGGCGGCCGGCATCTTCGCGTAGAGCTCGGGGTCGGGCATCGGGTTGAAGCCGCTCATCGGCACCCGGCTCATCGATTCGACGCCCGCGCAGATGAACGCCTCGCCCGCGCCGATCGCGATCTGGCCGACCGCGATGTGGATCGCGCTCATCGACGAGCCGCAGAAGCGGTTGACCGTCATTCCGCCGACCGACAGCGGCAGATCGGCAAGCAACGAAATCATGCGCGCGACGTTGAGACCCTGCTCGCCTTCGGGGAAGGCACAGCCGACGATCACGTCCTCGATCTCGGCCGCGTCGACCCCGGTGCGCTCGATCAGCCCGCGCAGCACCGCCGCTGCGAGCTCCTCGGGACGGGTCCGCGCCAACGCGCCCTTGCCGGCCATCTGGAAGGGCGAGCGGGCATAGCCCGCGATCACGGCGTTGGTCATCGATATCCTCTCCATAAGGGAGTCAGCCCTAAGGGTCCAAGTACGGTCCTTTAGGTGATGATTTTACTCTATACGTCAACCCCCTTCTGCGTCATATGGGGCGAGTCGGTCGCGGTAGCGGCCGGCCGCCATGAACGAACGCGCCGTCAAGAGTGCCGCTGGCCCAGAGGATGACTGTAGGAGGTTTCATGATACGCTTTCCGCTTACGGCCGTGCTGGCCGCCGCCACCATCGCCGGCACCGCCTTCGCCGCCGGCGCCGGGCCCGACGCCGTCGTCGGCCAGTGGCGCACCGAGACCCGTCACGGCATCGTCGACATCAAGAAGTGCGGCACCTCGCTGTGCGGCACGATCGTCACGGGCGACGACATCAAGGCCAATCCCAATCTCAAGGATGCGCTCAACGAGGACGAGTCGCTGCGCAACCGCACGCTCAAGGGCCTGACGATCCTGTCGGGCTTCCATCTCGACGGCGGCGAGTGGGTCGACGGCTCGGTCTACAAGCCGGACAACGGCAAGACCTATACCGGCAAGATCACCGTCGTCGATGCCAACCATCTCAAGCTGCGCGGCTGCGTGTTCGTGCCGCTGTGCCAGACGCAGACCTGGACGCGAGTCCAGTGACAAGGGCGCGCGCCCCGCAACAGGGGCGCGCATGATATTCAGGGTCAGGGAGACCGATAGTGATGCTTATCCACAGGTGCGTCCGCCGGGGCGCGACACTCGGCACGTTCGTGATCGCGGCGGCCGGCATCTCGGGCCAGGCCCATGCCGGCGCGTTCTTCATCGCGGACCAGTCAACCGTGGCGACCGGTCGCGCCTATTCGGGCGAAACCGCGCAACAGGGCGCGCAGCAGATGGGGTTCAACCCCGCGGCGATCGGCGGCATCACCGGCATCCAGCAATATGTCGGCTTCACCGCGCTGCTGCCCCATGCCGAGGCGGTGAACCGCGGCACCACCTACACCAAGCCGGGGCTGCTCGGCGGCGCGACCGTGCCGGTGACTGGATCGAGCGGCAAGAACCCGGTCAACAACGGCTATCTGCCCAATGGCGGCATCGCCGCGCCGCTCACCGACAAGATCGCGGTCGGTTTCACGATGACCTCGCCGTACAGCTTCACCACCAACTATGACGCCGACTTCTTCGGTCGCTACGCGGCGGACAAGTCGCGGCTGCGCACCTTCGACTTCCAGCCGACGATCGCCTTCTCGCCGAGCCCGCACCTGAGCATCGGCGCCGCGCCGAACATCGAATATGTCCGCGCGACGCTCTCCAACAAGCTGCCCGATCCGCTCTCGACCAGCTACGGCGTGCCGGCGACCCCCTATGCCGACGGTGAGCAGGTGCTGAAGGGCACCGCGTGGGATGTCGGCTACACCTTCGGCTTCCAGTACCATAACGACAAGGTCGATCTCGGCGCGAGCTACAAGTCGGCGGTGAAGCATCACATCTCGGGCAACCTCTCGCTGTCCGGGATCGACTCCGGGCTCGGCGCCCTCATCGATCAGCGCGTGAGCGGCAAGGCGTCGTTCACGACGCCCTGGATCGTCAGCGTCGGGCTGCGCTACCACGTCACGCCAAAGTTCACGCTCAACACCCAGGTCTCGCGCTTCGGGTGGGACAAGTTCAATGCGATCAACATCTACGACGCCGCGGTGCCGACCGGCACGGCGGTGCAGATCCAGAACCAGTCGGTGGTCGAGAACTACAAGAATAGCTGGACCTATTCGGTCGGCTTCGATTACGACGTGGCGCCCAAGCTGACCTTGCGCGGCGGTGTCGCGCGCGACGAATCGCCGGTGCAGAACGGCTTTCGCGATCCGCGCGTGCCCGACGGCAACCGCATGGCCTATGCGGGCGGCGCGACCTACAAGCTCAACGACTTTATCGGGCTCGATTTCGCCGCGGAATATGCGCACATTGCGAGCAACCCGCTCGACAAGCTGATCACGCTCTACGGTGCGTCGATCATCCAGTCGACGTCGCAGACCGAAGGCTATCTCCAGAATGCCCACGCCCTGCTGTTCAGCGTTGGCGCGCATCTGACGCTCTGATGGCACAGGTCGCCCCCATGACCGGCACCCGGCACCCGGCGGGGGGCGGCGCGCCGACGATCGTCCCGCGGCTGCTCACCGACCTTCTCGACAAGACCGTCGTCGAGAAGGGCGATGTCATCGCGATCGACTTCATGGGGGCGACGACCAGCTATGCCGAACTCGGCCGGCTGGTCGATCGCTGCGCGCGTGGGCTGCAGGACATCGGCGTCGGCAAGGGCACGCGGGTCGGGCTGTGCCTGCCCAACATGCCGCATTACGTCATCCTCTACTTCGCGCTGCACCGCATCGGCGCGGTCGTGGTCAACATCAACCCGCTCTACACCGCGCGCGAGATCAAGCATCTGATCCAGGATTCGGGCGCGACCGTGATCGCGACCCCGGACGTCGCCGACATCCACGCCAAGATCGCCGCTCTCGGCGGCGATCTCGCCCTGTCCAGGGTGGTGGTCTGCAAGCTGGCGGACGCGCTGCCGCCGGTCAAGCGGCTGCTCTACAGACTCTTCAAGCGTCGCGACATCGCTCCGATCGCGGACGACGGCCGCCAGATCGACTTCAAGACGCTGATCGCCAGCGATACGCGCCCCGCTCCGGTCGAGCGCTCGCCCGGCGATCTCGCGGTGCTGCAATATACCGGCGGCACCACCGGCGTGCCCAAGGCGGCGATGCTCAGCCACGCCAACCTCACCGCCAACTGCGCGCAGATGGAACTCCATGTCGCGAACGTCGAGTTGCAGGACGAGCGCGTGATGGGCGTGCTGCCGCTGTTCCACGTGTTCGCGCTGACCAGCGTGCTCAATTCGTCGGTGCTGATGGGCTCGACGATGGTGCTGCTGCCACGCTTCGAGATGAAGCAGTTCCTCGCGACGATGAAGCGCACGCGCTGCACCCAGCTCTATGCGGTGCCGACGATCTACGGCGCGCTGAACGGACTGCCCGACGCCAAGCTCGCGCCGCTGCGGTCGGTCCGGTTCTCGATCTCGGGCGGTGCGCCGCTGCCGTTCGACATCCGCAGCACGTTCGAGCGCCGCGTCGGCTGCACCGTGGTCGAGGGCTATGGCCTCTCCGAAGCCTCGCCGGTCATCACCTGCAATCCGCTCGACGGCAGGATCAAGGACAATAGCTGCGGCCCCGCCTTCCCCGGCACGATCATCGAGATCCGCGATCTCGAGGATCCGACGCGGGTGCTCCCCCAGGGCGAGAAGGGCGAGGTCTGCGCGCGCGGGCCGCAGGTCATGGCGGGCTACTGGCACCGGCCCGAGGACAATGAGAAGGTGTTCGTCGACGGCGCGCTGCGCACCGGCGACGTCGGCTATCTCGACGAGGACGGCTACCTGTTCCTGGTCGATCGCATCAAGGACGTGATCCTGGCGGGCGGCTACAACATCTATCCGCGCGTCATCGAGGATGCGCTGTACGAGCATGATGCGATCCAGGACGCAGTGGTGATCGGTATCGACCATCCCTATCGCGGGCAGGCGCCCAAGGCGTTCGTGACGTTCAAGCCCGGGCAGTCGGTGACGATCGACGCGCTGCGCGCCTTCCTCGCCGAGCGGCTCAACAAGCTCGAGCTGCCCAAGGAGATCGAGATTCGCGACACGCTGCCGCGCACGCTGATCGGCAAGCTCTCCAAGAAGGAACTGGTCGACGAGGAGCGCGCGAGGGCGGCGAAAGGCGCGCATGGCTGACGACGCCGTGGGCGCCCGGGGGGGCGCCGGGGGGAGCACCGGCGATCTGCGCGCGATCCAGGACGTCGCCGACGAGCTCGGCATCACCAGCCGCACGATCCGCTTCTACGAGGACAAGGGCCTGATCGTCCCGCAGCGCGCGGGCCAGATGCGCATCTATACGCGCCGCGAGGTGGCCCGGCTGCGGCTGATCCTGCGCGGCAAGCGGCTGGGCTTCTCGATCCGCGAGATCGCCGACTTCCTCGACCTCTACGATGCCGACCCGCAACATGCCGAACAGATGCGCCGGCTGATCGAGCGGCTCGACGAGCGCGTCGCCGAACTCCAGCTCCAGAGCGAGGCGATCGCGACGACGATCGGCGAGCTGGACGTGCTCCGCCGCGAGGCCGAGGCCAATCTGGCGGCGAAGACGGCGTAGGCCGGCCGGTCGGGGGGGG
>CAZZZX010000080.1:0-8890 GCA_964658585.1 uncultured Novosphingobium sp. | reverse complement strand
AGCGCCTTGCCGGTGACGAACTTGGTCTGCGGCATCGCGCCTTCGGACGAATCGACCAGCAGCACGACGCCGTCGACCATCGACAGGATGCGCTCGACCTCGCCGCCGAAATCGGCATGGCCCGGCGTGTCGACGATGTTGATGCGGATGCTCTCGCTCGCGCCCGGCGGCGTCCAGTCGACCGAGGTCGGCTTGGCGAGGATGGTGATCCCGCGCTCCTTCTCGAGATCGTTCGAATCCATCGCGCGCTCTTCGACGCGCTGATTGTCGCGGAAGGTGCCGGACTGGCGGAAGAGCTGGTCGACGAGCGTGGTCTTGCCGTGGTCGACGTGCGCGATGATCGCCACGTTGCGGAGGCTCATGGGGTCTCTCGATCTTAAGGGGTTTTTCGAGGCGCGCCCATAGCGCACTTGCCGCGCTGCAGCAAGGTGGGGCGGCGACGGGGCGGACGCCACCTCCCGCCCGGGGCGGGCTGGGTCGCCTTACACCCGCGCCGCCGCCAGCCCCGCGCCGAACGCCATGAACAACGCGCCCGTGCCGCGGTCGAACAGGCGTTGCCGTGCCGGCGAGGCGAGCCAGTTCGCGAGCCGGCGCCCGCCACCGGCATAGACCACATACCAGCTCGTCTCGATCGCCACGAACGTCGCCACAAGGATCGCGAACTGTGGCAGCGCAGGCGCGGTGCGCGCGATGAATTGCGGGAAGAAGGCGGCGGCGAAGAGGATCAGCTTGGGGTTGCTCAGGCCGGTCAGCAGCGCGTCGAGATAGAGGCGGTAGGCGGGCATCGGCACGGCGGCGACCGGCACGTCGGGGTCGAGCCCCGCCGCCGCCTTGCCCGCGCCGCGCCACGCCTTGATGCCGAGCCACACCAGATAGGCCGCGCCCGCGTAGCGGATCGCGTCGAACAGCCGCGGCATCGCGAGCAGCAGCGCGCCCAGTCCCAGCGCCGATCCGGTCAATGCGAGCAGCACCGCGCTCATGCACCCCGCCATCGCCCAGCCGCTGCGAACGAAGCCGACGCGGACGCTGCGCGTCATGACGTGGAGCATGTTGGGCCCCGGCGTCCCCGAGATCAGGAACACCGCGAGCGCGAACAACCACCAGCGATCCAGGCTCATGCCCTTTGCCCCTTGCAACCGCGCCGACACATAGCGAGCGTAGCCACGGCGGTCATCCCGTCCGCCGGAGAGTAGCGCGTGCCGATCCTCGAGCTTCCCCGCCGCACTCTGCTCGGCGCGCTCGCCGCCGCGCCGTTCGTGCTTTCGACCCGTCTGCGCGCCGAACTCGCCTTCGCCGACTTCCCGTTCCCGCTGGGCGTCGCGGCGGGCGAGATGACGCCGACCGGCTTCGTGATCTGGACCCGTCTCGCCCCCCAGCCGATGGAGCCGCACGGCGGGATGCCGATGAAGCCGGTGGCGGTCGACTGGCAGGTCGCCACCGACATCGGCTTCAAGACGATCGTCGCGCATGGCAGCGAGGAGACCTACCCCGCGTTCGCGCACGCGGCGCATGTCGAGGTCGACGGGCTGCGACCCGCGACGCCCTATTTCTATCGCTTCAAATGCGCGGGCGAGACGAGCTATGTCGGCCGCGTCGCCACGCTGCCCCGCCCCGACGCGATGCCTGCCAGGGTCCGCTTCGCCGCGGTCGGCTGCCAGCAGTTCGAGCAGGGCTGGTACACCGGCTATGCCGATGCCGCGCACCAGCCGCTCGACTTCATGTTCCACTATGGCGACTATATCTACGAGAACCACGCCACCAGGCCGCTCGACGCCGATCGCCTGCCGCACGAGGCGGTGCGCCGCTATTCGGGACGGAGCCCGTTCAGCCTCGACGATTATCGCGTGCGCTATGCCGAGACCAGGCTCGACGCCGATCTGCAGGCCGCGCACGCCGCGTGCGGCTGGTACGCGACCTATGACGATCACGAGGTCCAGAACAACTGGGCGGGCGTGTATGACGAGGATGGCGACCCGCCCGACATCTTCCTCTACCGCCGTCGTGCCGCGCTCCAGGCGTGGTACGAACATATGCCGGTGCGGCCGGCGATGTGGAACGGAACGACGGGCATCGCCGATTTCCGGCGCCGCGTCGATTATGGCGGGCTCGCGCGCTTCCACTATCCCGACACACGGCTCTATCGCGCGGACCAGCCGTGCGACGACGGCTTCAGGCCCGACTGTCCGGCGCGTCATGCCGCGGGCCAGGACATGCTGGATGCCGCCCAGTGGCGCTGGCTCGACACGGGCTTTGCGGGGAGCGCCCAGCGCTGGAACATCGTCAACCAGCAGGTGATGGTGGCGATGCCCGATCGTCGGCAGACCGGGGACGCGCCGATCTACAATATGGACAGTTGGGCGGGCTATCCCAACGGCCAGGCGCACCTGCTCGACATCTTCGCGCGCCACAAACCGGGCAACATCGTGGTCGTGACGGGCGACGAGCATCGCCACTGGGCCAACGACCTGATCGCACACGATCGCGTGGTGGCCAGCGAGTTCGTCTCGACCTCGATCACCTCGGAGGGCGACGGCGCGGTCGACAGCCCGCCCGGCCCGATCCTCGCGCACAATCCGTTCGTCAAGTGGATCGACGATCGGCGCGGCTATGTGCTGACCGAGGTCACGCCCGACGGCTGCCGCGGCGAGTATCGCGTGATCGAGAGCGTGACACGGCGCGATGCGCCGGTGTCCGTGGCGGCGGTGTGGGACGTGGCGGCGGGGAAGCCGGGGTTGGCGAGGGGATAAAGACCTCTCCGCGAGAGGACAGGGCTCAATACCGTATCACTTGAACAAGACACCCTCCCCCGCCTACATTCGCGGGGACCGCAACCAGAGGGCAGGCATGGCGACGCAGACCGCACTCGACACCCCGATCGAGCTCACGCCGCCCCCGCCGGTGCCCACGATCGCGCCCGAACGCGCCGCCGGGCTGGTGCCGCTCGAGGAAGGGCAGAAGACCAGGCTCGACGAGCGGGTCGACGGCTTCATCGCCGAGCTGATCGCGGTCGACAGCAACTCGCCCGAATTCGGCCGCAAGGTCGACCAGATCACCAACATGGGCCGGCGCGAGATCCAGGACGCGTCGAGCCAGTCCAACCGCTTCCTCGACCGCCCGGTCAAGGCGATGGACAAGGACGGCAATGTCGGCACCGATCTCGCCGAGCTCAGGCGCACGATCGAGGATCTCGATCCGGGCAGCCGCGGCAATCTGATGGCGCCCAAGCGGCTGTTCGGCATCCTGCCCTTCGGCAACAAGATGCGCGACTATTTCGACGGCTATAAAAGCGCGCAGTCGCACATCTCGACGATCCTCGCGCGTCTTGCCGGCGGCAAGGACGAATTGCTCAAGGACAATGCCGCGATCGATGTCGAGCGTCAGTCGCTCTGGGCGGCGATGGGCCGGCTCGAGCAGATGATCCATGTCGCGCGCACGATGGACAGCCGGCTCGAACAGACCGCGCTCGATCTCGACGCGACCGATCCCGCCAAGGCCAAGGCGGTGCGCGAGAGCGCGCTGTTCTACGTCCGCCAGCGCACCCAGGACCTGCTCACCCAGATGGCGGTGAGCGTGCAGGGCTATCTCGCGCTCGATCTGGTCAAGAAGAACAATGTCGAGCTCATCAAGGGTGTCGACCGCGCCTCGACGACGACCGTCGCCGCGCTGCGCACCGCGGTCACCGTCGCGCAGGCGCTGACCAACCAGAAGCTGGTGCTCGAGCAGATCACCGCGCTCAACACGACGACCGCCAACATCATAGATTCGACCGGTACGATGCTCAAGAACCAGACCGGGCAGATCCACCAGCAGGCGGCGGCGAGCACGATCCCGATCGAGACGCTCAAGCGTGCCTTCCAGAACATCTACGAGACGATGGACGCGATCGACACGTTCAAGCTCCAGGCACTCGACAACATGAAGACCACGGTCACCGCGCTGTCGGGCGAGGTCGAGAAATCGCGCGGCTATATCGCGCGCGCCGAGGGCGCGGCGCAGGGCCAGATTGCGGGCCATCGCGACGAGCAGCCGTTCCGGCTCGACTGAGATGGCGGGCAGCGACGACATCATCGAACACGCCGCCGAATTTCTGCGGCGCATCTCGCCCGAGGGCCGCGCCGCGTCGCGGCGGCGGCGCGAACGGCGCAAGGCGGCGTTCCGGCGGATCGCACAGCGCATCGTGCTGGCCTGCGCGGCGATCTTTGCGGTGGTGCTGGCGTGGGGCTTCGTGATGGGGCCGATCGGTCCGTTCGGGGTGTTCGCGATGATCCTGGCGATGATGCTCGCCGCGGTCGCGATCGTGCTGTGGTCGCGCGGCACGCCCGCGACGCCCGAGCGCTTCGCCACCACCGATCTCGCGCAACTGCCCGCGCGGACCAGCGAATGGCTCGACCAGCAGCGCCCCGCCTTGCCTGCCCCCGCGCAGCGCCAGATCGACGGGCTCGCGGTCGGGCTCGACGCGATCGGCCAGCAGCTCGCCACGCTCGACCCCAAGCTGCCCGAGGCGATCGAGGTCCGCCGGCTGATCGGCGACGAACTGCCCGAGCTGGTCCGCGGTTATCAGCGTGTCCCGCCGACGCTGCGCCGGATGCCCGTCGACGGCGGCCCCTCGCCCGACCGCCAGCTCACCGACGGTCTCGGTGTCATCGGCGAGGAGATCGCCCGCATGAACGCGCGACTGGCGTCGGGCGACCTCAAGGCGCTGGCGACGCAGAACCGTTTCCTCGAGATCAAGTACAAGGGCGAGGGGGAGTAGTCGGGGTCGCCAACCGTGTGACCGGGATTGGTGGGAAGTGTTCGGGAGGCTTTCGGGAACGCCACCTCAAGAAGCCACCAATCTGCAACGGCCTTTCGCATCAGCTAAGCGGTGGTCACAAGGGCGCGGCGACGGGTGCAAAAGGGAACCCTTTCGCAACAGACGTAAGGCACGCCGGGCTTAGTTACTGCCATAGAGGCACTAGCCATCGCCCTGTGTCGGTGTGCCGTTTCCTACGGAAATGCCGCACCGTTCGGCTACGGCTGCATTGACCTTAGCCATAACCGGAACGACGTAATCGCGCTCTTGAGGATCAACGCTCGTTCCGAGCTTTCCCCACTCGTGATAGTAGCCCGTCGATCCATCGGGCATGGGGGCTATGTCGATCCGGTAACCGACCGATGCATTCACGAGTTTTTCGTTGAAAGGCGCATCGTACAGGATTTGATAGACCTGTGTGCCTTTTGGAAATGGCACGCCATCGCTGACGTAGGAATATAGCGACGCCTTGCCTGCCACAGACTTTACGGCGCTTTCAACGCAATTCCGATCGATTTTCTCCTTGAACTGGTCCTTCCAGGCAAGATGAACCCCCGGATCGCAAGACGCGAGCAGCCCGGCGATCGGCAGCAATCCGAATCCCCAAATGCCTTTTCTTCTCATCGGGAAATGATGCCGAGTGCCTTCACCCGTAGCAATACCGCCCCATCGATCTTCGCTCTGATCGGTCGCAAAAGGGACCCCTTTTGCAACTGACAAATGGCCGGTTCCGGGAACGTCGCGGCGCCTTGTGAATGGTGATGTCTGGCGCGAGCGCTGCCATTCTCTGTCACCCCGGACTTGATCCGGGCCCAGCTCTTCTTCCGGTTGATAGCAAGGCCGCTGGATCCCGGATCGAGTACGGGTTGACGTTGAGGCAAGTAGGACGGAAGCCCGCATCGTCGGTCCTCCCGGCGCATCATAGCCGCAAACGAAAAGGGCGCCCGGTTACCCGAACGCCCTCCCGATCAGCAAGGCGCCACGCTCACGCCGCGCCGGGTGCTTCCTTGGCCTTCTTGGCAAAGACGCGGATCGGTTCCTTGTTGCCGCCGACCACATCCTTGTCGATCATCACCTCGTCGACACCCTCCATCGAGGGCAGCTCGAACATCGTGTCGAGCAGGATCGATTCGAGGATCGAGCGCAGTCCGCGCGCGCCGGTCTTGCGGTCGATGCCGCGCCGCGCGACCGCGGTCAGCGCCTCGTCGGTGAAGGAGAGCTTGACCCCCTCCATGTCGAACAGCTTGCCGTATTGCTTGACCAGCGCATTCTTGGGCTCGGACAGGATCTTGACCAGCGCGCCGACATCGAGATCCTCGAGCGTCGCGATCACCGGCAGACGGCCGACGAACTCGGGGATCAGCCCGAACTTGAGCAGATCCTCGGGCTCGCACTGGCGCAGCGTCTCGCCGACGCGGCGCTCCTCCGGAGACGCGACATAGGCGCCGAAGCCGATCGACTTGCCCTGCAGGCGGTCGGCGATGATCTTCTCCAGCCCCGCGAACGCGCCACCGCAGATGAACAGGATGTTCGTCGTGTCGACCTGGAGGAACTCCTGCTGCGGATGCTTGCGGCCGCCCTGCGGGGGAACCGACGCGGTGGTGCCCTCCATCAGCTTGAGCAGCGCCTGCTGCACGCCCTCGCCCGACACGTCGCGGGTGATCGAGGGATTGTCCGCCTTGCGGCTGATCTTGTCGATCTCGTCGATGTAGACGATGCCGCGCTGCGCACGCTCGACATTGTAGTCGGACGCCTGGAGCAGCTTGAGGATGATGTTCTCGACATCCTCGCCGACATAGCCAGCCTCGGTCAGCGTCGTCGCGTCCGCCATCGTGAACGGCACGTCGAGGATGCGGGCCAGCGTCTGGGCAAGCAGCGTCTTGCCGCAGCCGGTCGGCCCGACGAGCAGGATGTTCGACTTGGCGAGCTCGACGTCCGCGCCCTTGGCGCCGTGGTTGAGGCGCTTGTAGTGGTTGTGGACCGCGACCGAGAGCACGCGCTTGGCCTGCTTCTGCCCGATCACATAATCGTCGAGCACGTCGCAGATCTCCTGCGGGGTCGGCACGCCGCCGTCACGCTTGGACACCAGAGCGGACTTGGTCTCCTCGCGGATGATGTCGTTGCACAGCTCCACGCACTCGTCGCAGATGAACACCGTCGGACCGGCGATGAGCTTGCGCACCTCGTGCTGGCTCTTTCCGCAAAACGAGCAGTAGAGGGTGCTCTTGCTGTCGCCGCCGCTCAATTTCGTCATTCAATCCATCCTCGGCGCCCGAGCCGGTGGGCGCATTCCGATATCAGGCTAGCCCGGCCCACCCCGATTCAGCAACCGCGAAACGCGACCGCGCAGACCCGGCCCGCCGCATCGCGCAGCGTCTGACCATGTGGGCGCGCATGAAAGCGGACACAAGCCTCTCGCGATGTCGCCGGACGCAGCGATAATCGATCCTGCCGCATTCCTCCACCAATAGCGAAAGTCGGGGCGCCACCGATGAATGCTAGCGCGGCAAACTTTACGAACCGTTCGTATCCGCACACGATCCCGGGTCGGTCCGGCATGAGCCCGATCTTCGTGGTGCTTGCGGCGCGCTCAGGGGCCGGCGCTTGCCATGCTGTGCTGTGTCCCGTCGTCTGGCGGGACCGGGGCCATGTCTCTCCGGTCTACGGCCTGCTGACGTTCCTCGCGGTCGATTTCGCGGCATGGCTCGTCGGACCGGCATATCAGCGCCGGCCGCGGCGACCGGAGACCGTTGGCCTTGGCCGCGGTCCCGATCGCCGGATCGACGCGGCGATGTCAGGCCGCCGCCTTCTCGCCTTCGGTCGGTATCGGACGCTTGTCGAACACCTCGTCGATCAGGCCGAAATCCTTGGCCTCGTCCGCCTCGAGGAAGCGGTCGCGGTCCATCGACTTCTCGATCACCTCCAGCGGCTGACCGGTATATTTGGCGTAGAGCGAGTTGAGCCGGTGCCGGATGCGCAGGATTTCCTTGGCCTGGATCTCGATGTCCGAGGCCATGCCCTGCGCGCCGCCCGACGGCTGGTGGATCATGATCCGCGCATTGGTCGTCGCGATGCGCATCCCCGGCTCGCCGGAGGCAAGCAGGAAGCTGCCCATCGACGCCGCCTGGCCGATGCACAGCGTGCCGACGCGCGGACGGATATACTGCATCGTATCGTGGATCGCCATGCCGGCGGTGACGACGCCGCCCGGCGAGTTGATGTAGAGAAAGATGTCCTTCTTCGGGTTCTCGGACTCGAGGAACAGGAGCTGCGCGCAGATCAGCGAGGCCATATGGTCCTCCACCGCGCCGTTCAGGAAGACAATGCGCTCGCGCAGCAGCCGCGAGTAGATATCGAAGCTGCGTTCGCCGCGGCTCGACTGTTCGATGACGATCGGCACGAGGCCGGCGGTGATATCGGCGAAATCGGGGGTGCTCATGGATTGTCCTTATGCCCTCAACCGCGGCAACATCGGCGCTTGCCCGAACGACTTCAAGGGTCGATGCCGCCGCCCGGTGCGGGGAGCTGAAGATAGGCGAGCCGCCGCATCTCGCGCCGGCCGCGCGTCACCGTATCCAGGATCACGCCCGAGAAGAAGCTGAGGAAGGCGAGGATGACGAGCCCGGTGATGAGGATCGCGGTGGGGAAGCGCGGGACCAGCCCGGTCTGCAGATAGGTCGCGACCAGCGGCACCGCGAGGATCAGGGCGACGAGCGCCAGCACCAGCCCGGCCATACCGAAGAACAGCACCGGCCGCTCGGTCCGGTAGAGGTTGAGGATCGTCGAGAGGATGCGGGCGCCGTCACGATAGGTCGACAGCTTGGAGGTCGAGCCCTCGGGTCGCGCGCCGTAATCGGTGGCGATCTCGGCGACCGGCATCCTGAGTTCGAGCGCATGGACGCTGATCTCGGTCTCGATCTCGAACCCCGCGGACAGGATCGGGAAGCTTTTGACGAAACGCCGCGAGAACACCCGATAGCCCGACAATATGTCCGAGAAGCTGCGCCCGAACAGGCTCGCCAGAATCCCGGTCAGCAATGCGTTGCCGAGCCGATGCCCACGGCGATAGGCGAGCTCGACCTCGGAGCGGCGCGCGCC
>CAZZZX010000079.1:0-8910 GCA_964658585.1 uncultured Novosphingobium sp. | reverse complement strand
CGTCAATTGATCGATGCGCCGGTCTGGACGATCCGATGCACAGCTACGGATCGCACGCTCGCGACGCTGCCGCTGACGGAGCCGCGACCGACAGAGACGACATTTTCCGTCCCGGCCGACTGTCCCTCGCAATGGCTCCGCCTGACCCTGAGACCGGGCAGAGCCCAGACCGTGACGATCGATTGGGTCAACCTGCACGGCGTCGCAGCGAAGGCGTCGCGATGATCCAAGAGCGCATTCTTCTTTCACCGCCCCATATGGGCGGGCGAGAGCGCGATCTCGTCCAGGCGGTGTTCGACAGCAATTGGATCGCCCCCATCGGCCCGATGGTGGACGCGTTTGAAGCGGGGCTGGCGGCGCTGACCGGCACGCGGGCGGTCGCCGCGTTGGCGAGCGGCACCGCGGCGCTCCATCTGGCGATACGCCTGTGCGGCATCCAGCCCGGCGACGAGGTGTGGAGCCCGACGATGACCTTCATCGGCGGGGTCGCGCCGATCCGCTATATGGGGGCGGTGCCCGTATTCCTGGACGTCTCGCCCGACGACCTGTTGCTGGATCTGGACCTGCTGGACAGCGCGCTCGCCACCGCGAGTCGCGCTGGAACCACGCCGAAGGCGGTCATCACCACCGATCTTTACGGCAACGTCGTCGATATGCGGCGGATGCGGGATCTCGCCGACCGTTACGGCTTCCGTTGGATCAGTGACAGCGCGGAAGCGGCGGGCGCCGAGCGCGGCGGTCGCCATGCCGGAGCGGGCGCCGATTTCATCGTGCTCTCCTTCAATGGCAACAAGATCATCACCACCTCGGGCGGCGGCGCGCTGGCCAGTGACGACGCCGAGGCGATCGACCGGGCGCGCTTCCTGTCGACGCAGGCACGGGCGCCAGCCTCGCATTACGAGCACGAGACCTGCGGTTACAATTACCGGCTCAGCAACGTCTGCGCGGCGATCGGGGTCGGGCAGCTCGAGGTTCTTCGCGCGCGGGTCGAGGCGCGGCGCGCGATCCATTCCCGTTACGTGGAACGGCTGGGCGCGGTGCCGGGCCTCCGCTTCCAGGCGGAGGCGGCCGACACCCGTGCCAATCGCTGGTTGACCGCGATCGTCATCGATCCCGCCCAGGCCGGCTTCGACCGCGCGGCAGCGGCACGTAGGCTGGAAGATCATACCATCGAGAGCCGTCCGCTCTGGAAGCCGATGCATATGCAGCCGGTCTTCGCCGATGCCCGTCGGATCGGCGGCACAGTGGCGGCGGCGGCATTCGCGAACGGACTTTGCCTGCCGTCCGGATCGGCGATGCGGCTCGACCAGGTGGATCGCGTGGCGGATCTGCTGCTCGGACTGGTGCGCTGACCATGGCAAAGCGGCTCCTCGATTTCGTCGTCGCGGCGCTCGGGCTGATCGTGCTGTCGCCGATCTTCATCGGCATCGCTGTCGGCCTTCGGCTTGCGACGGGCGGCCCGATCCTGTTCACCCAGCAGCGGCCGGGGTTGGCGGGCAAGCCGTTCCGCCTCGTCAAGTTCCGCACGATGCGCGACGCGTCGGATGCATCCGGCCGACCGCTGCCCGACGGCGCGCGGATCACGGCGATCGGCCGTGTGCTGCGGAGTACCAGCCTGGACGAATTGCCCGAGCTGTGGAACGTGCTGCGCGGCGAGATGAGCCTGGTCGGGCCACGTCCGCTGCTGATGCAGTATCTCGATCGCTATACGCCGGAGCAGGCCCGTCGACACGAGGTGCGCCCGGGCATCACGGGCCTCGCGCAGGTCAGTGGGCGCAACGCGCTCGACTGGAGCGCCAAGTTCGCGCTGGACGTGTGGTATGTCGATCACCGGTCCCTGTCGCTTGATCTCCGCATCCTGTGGGATACGATCCGGATCGTCGTCCGTCGGGAGGGGATCAGCACGGCGGGCGAGGCGACCGCGCGCGAGTTCCTGGGATCCCGGCGATGAAATCGAGCCTGTCCGATCCCGCGCTGCCATTCGGCGGGAGTACGGCCCAGCGCCGCTTCGTCGACCGTCGTGTCGCAGCCGCCGTCGATGCGATGCCGTTATGGATAGGAATGGGCTATCTGCTCTTCACCTATCTGCTGTTCTATATCGGGCCGTATCGCTGGCCGGTCGAGAACGGCGCAATGCTGGCCTTCGTCGTGCTATCGAGCTTCGCGCTGATCGGCGTCGGCTATTCGCTCGGCCTGCGTACCAGACCTCATACGGTCTCGTTTTCGCATCCGCACGCCATCTTCGTGATTGGCGCGGTCGCGGCCGTCGCGCTCCTGACGCCGTCGTGTCTGATCTATACGGGGCACTGGCCCTGGGAATTGGGCGACGCTCTGGCGGACCAGAGCAAGACCTATTCGGACATGCAGCAGCAACTGGCCGATATGACCGGCCGGCGCGGGCTTATATCTTTCGCCAGGGCGGTGGCGGCGCCGTTCGTTTTCGCGGTGCTGCCGCTCGGCATCATGCACTGGCGGCAATTGCCCTGGCACTATCGGCTGATGGTGCTGGCGGCGGTCGCGTGCAGCGCGATCTTCTCGATCCTGCGCGGCACCAACCGGGAACTGGCCGACCTTATCATCGTCGGGCTTTCGGCGGCCTTGGTGACGCTGGCTCGCCATTGTCGCCGTACCAATCTGGACCTGGGCCGGATGATGGCGAGGGCGGCGGCCTTCGGACTGGTCCTCATGCTCGCCCTGACGTTGCTGTTTGCGGTCTTCTCGTCACGGATCGAGGGGCGGCTCGGCAAGACCGAGGATATATGTCTGGGTGAGTCCCAGGTCTGCGCGGACCTGTACAGCGGCGTGTACAGCCATCTGCCGCAGGGTGTGACGCTCGGTGCCGCGGCGCTGACGGGCTACCTGTCGCAGGGCTATTTCGGCCTTTCGCTGGCGCTTCAGGAGCCGTTCCACTCCGGTATGGGCGTCGCGCATTCGCCGGCGCTCTCCAGCGTGTTCATCCTGCTCGGGGGCGATCCGGCGGTCGTCCAGCGGACCTATGTCTATCGCATCACCGATCGCCTGTGGGATTCGAGCAGCCAATGGTCGACCATGCTGACGTGGCTGGCGAACGATGTCGGCATCTCCGGCGCGCTGGCGATCACCCTGCTGATCGGGCTGCTCTGGTGCGGCGCCTGGCGCGATGCCGTCCATGGCGAGAGCGACAAGGCGGCGATCGCCTTCTGCGTGTTCATGATGATGATCTTCTACTTCCCCGCCAACAACCAGATGACCACGACCTTCGATGCCTACGCGACCTTGATCGGATGGGTGGGGGGCTGGCTGATGTCGCGGCGAACAGCATGAACGCGCCGTCCTCGTCCGGTGCCGGCACGGCTTTGCGCAGCGCGGTGCCCGCGATGGGATTGTTCCTGGGTACCAAGATCGTGGTGGGCGTGCTGCTCGTGTCGCTTTCCGCCCATCGGCTGTCGGCGGGCGGCTTTTCCGAATTCACCCAGCTGATGCTCGGTTTCTCGCTCCTCAACCTGCTGGCGGCAGGGGGCACCCAGAACGGGATCGTGCGGGGCGTGGCGCGGGCGCGCGGCGATCACGCGTCGGCAGGCAGGACGATCGCCGCAGCGCTGCGGCTCTGGCTCGTCCTCGGCGGGACGAGCATCGCCATGGTGTACCTGTTCCGCTCGCCACTCGATCGTTTTCTCGTCGGACGGAGCGAGGATTGCTGGTTGCTGCCGGTCGCGGCGTTGCTCGCCGTCGTGGCCGCGTTCGGCCAGATCCAGTGCGCGATCCTGACCGGGCTGGGGCAGGCGCACCGCAGCTTGGCCGCTCAATCCGCAGGGCTGCTCGCGGGCGGCCTCGGGGCGGCGGCGTCGCTGCTCGGCGGCCATTATCGCGTGGCCATCCTCGCCTATGCGGCCGGACCCGCACTGACCATCCTCGTCGCGACACTTGCGCTACGCGCGCATCGCCTTGCTTTCGTCTCGGGAGGATCACGCTGGCGGGATTGCCAGGAGCTGCTCGGTTTTTCGGCGTCCTTTCTGATCACCGCATCGGTCACGCCGCTCGCCCTGTTCGTCCTGCGCGACGACTATCGCGCGGCGTTCGGGACCGTGGCGCTCGGCTACTGGCTGGCCGCCAATCGGATATCTGACGTCAACACCCAACTGATCGGCATCTACCTTTCACAGCTCTTCCTCCCGAGGGCGAGCGCGACGCGCGGTCCTCTCACCGCGATAACGGTGCGCGCGCTGCTGACGGCGACGGCGATGATGGCGGGGACGCTGTGCCTCTTTTGCCTCGCTCCGCACCGGCTGATCCGTCTCTTCCTGTCGCCCGCCTTCGAGCAGGCCATCCCGCTCATCATCCTCTATCTGATCGGCGACGTGCTGCGCTGCCTTCATTCGACCGCGCTCAACCTGTCGCTCGCGGAACGCCGCCTTGCCCGCTACGCCGCAACCGAGATCGGCAGTGCCGCGATCATGCTGGTCGTCACGCTTGGCCTTATCGGTCGCGGCTATAGCCTCGCTCCGGGGGTCGGTTACGGCATCGGCGTGGCACTGGCCGGTATCGCCTCGCTGCTGACCGCCGCCCTCTCCCTCATCCCGCCATTGCCAGTATCCGCCGCGCCGTCCCTCGCACATCGAAATTAGCCGAAAGCACGACGGACGCCCGGCGCCGCATCGCGACGGCCCGTAACGGCTCAAATGCGAGTTCGGCGATGATCGACAGAAAACGATCCGGGTCGCCCGCCGCCACCGCCAGCCCGATCCCGTTCGTCTCGACGAACGCCGCATAGTCGGTGGACGTCTCGACCGAGGCCGCGATCGGCAGGCGAGCACGCAGATAGTCGATCGTCTTGGAGGGAAAGGTCGGAACACCCGTCCCCGCGACGGTCGATACGATGCCGACGTCGCACGCCTGCGCCAGCCGCAGATAGTCGGGCCGGGGCAACGGACCGAGCAGGACGATGTTGGAACCGGGCGTTTCCGCCTGTGCCGCCACGAGGTGGCACAACCGCCCCGTCCCGGCGAAGACGAACAGCAGATCGGGATGGCGATCCGCCGCCAGTGCGGCCACCGCGAGCATGTCCTCCACACCGCGGCCTTCGGTGATCTGCCCCCCGAACAGCACCACCTTGCGGTCCGGCGCGATGCCATGGCTCGCGCGCACGGCCGCACGGTCGATCGGGGCGAGTGGCTCGACATCTCCCCAGAGCGGGACGATCGAAACCGCCTGCCGGTCGCCCAGCCGGTAATGACGGCGCAGGAACGTCACACCCGCGGCCGACATGCAGCCGATCACGGAGAACAGGCGCAGCAGCCCGTTTTCGGCCCGCCGCGCGATCGCCAGCAGCGCCCCGTTCGGTACCGTTCCGAGCGCATTCTGGTGGAAAGGGAAGAAGTCGGCGAGATAGGCGAAGCCCGGGCACCGATAACGGCGAAACGCCCAGCGCAGGATGAAGGCGGCGGTGACGAGCGGGCTGAAGGCGACGATCAGGTCCACCCGCTGCGCGCCGAACGCCTCCGCCACCCGGCGGCGGATGAAGTAGGAGGACAGGCCCCACTTATAGAGCGCCTGGACCACACCGCTCCCCCGGCCGAGCCGGCGCGGCGAGACGAACAGGACATCGAGCCCCTCACCCTGATTAACCAGCCGATCGGGCAGCGGCTCGTTCGTCGACCAGCGGATCGCCACCACCATCACCCGCGCACCCTGTGCGACCATCGCCTCGGCCAGCTCATTGGTGAGGTAGCGACCGTCCGCATCCGCGCCGAAAGCGGTGCAGATCATCAGCACGGACGGCCCCGAACTCATCGCGCCCACGCCTGTCGGCAGCCGGTAATCACTGCGAGCGTCGCGTCGGCGGCGGCGCCGAGGCCCGTCTCGTCCGCCCGCGGAGTGCCGGCCGCCGGATCGCGCTGCCGGGATCGGTGGCGGCCCGCCAGCACCAGCATCGCGTCCCGTATCGCGCCCACATCGTTGGGCGGCACCACGGTGCCGTCCGGGCTGCGCCGGACGATGTCCGCCGCTTCCCCCGCCAGCCCCGCCAGGATGGGCCGCCCGCAGGCGATGTAATATTGCACCTTGGAGGGGATGGTGATCCGATAGAGCGGGTCGTCGTTCAGATGGCACAAGAGCACGTCGGCGGCATGGAAGACGTCGGCGATCTCGGCGCGCGACACCGCGGGAAAAATCTCGACATGATCGGCACGCCGATCCGCTACGTATTGCGCCAGCAGCGCCTCCTCCGGGCCGCCGCCGATCAGCAGCAGACGGATCGACGGATCCGCCCGCCGCGCCTCGATCGCGGCATCGATCGGCGCCCGCAGGTTCTGCGCCTGGCCGAAATTGCCGCCATAGACGAACACGCAGCCGAGCCCGAAACGATAGCGGGACAGGTCCGTCGTCCCTGGCGGATCATAGGCGTCGTCGTCGGCCCAATTGTAGATGGTGACGAGCTTGTCCGGCATGTCGGTACGCGCGGCCAGCGCGAGGCGGATCCCCTCGGACTGGCAGACGATCGCCGCCGCCCGGGCATGGACGAAGCGGCACAGCCGGTCGATCAGCCCGACAATGCGGTGCCCCGCCATGCCTGAGGCGGCCACGGTATCCGGCCACAAATCCTGCACGTCCAGCACAAACGGCAGACGCCAGACCCATCCGAAGCACGCCGCCGCCAGCGCGGGCGTCAGCGGCGGGTGGTACACATAGACGATATCGTAGCGTCCACCCTTCAACAGACCGAAGAGCAGGCAGGACACGAAGAAACTGCCATAGTTCAGCATCCGCCGCAGCGCATGACCGTCATGGCTCGGGTAAAGCCACAGCCGATGCACGACGATGCCGGCCATCACATCGCGCCGATAGGGGCGAGGCGCATAGCCCGGATAGGCGCGTCCCGCCGGATAGTTGGGGAAGCCGGTCGCCACCTCCACCTCGTGTCCCGCCGCCTTCAGGGCGCGCGCGAAGGCAAGCCCCTTGAAAGCCGGCTCCGGCTCGAACCATTGGGTGAGATAGAGGATGCGCATCGGCGGCCGCGGCTCAGTAGCGCTTCCACACGGTTCGCTTCACATAGTCGGTATAGCTCAGGATGATCCGCACCACCTTGTCCGAGACGTTGGGCACCGCATAGTCGGCCGGCAGACGCACGGTCCGCTCCACCCCGCGCGGCTGCTCCGACAGGATCGCGAGCGCTTGCAGGATGCGTTCGTGGCCGAGCCCGGTCATCATCACCGCGCCTTCCTCCATGGCCTCCGGCCGCTCATGCGCCTCGCGGATGTTCAGCGCGGGGAAATTGAGGATCGCGGATTCCTCGCTGATCGTCCCGCTGTCCGACAACACGGTACGGGCCCGCTGCTGCAGCGCATTGTAATCGAGGAAACCGAAGGGCGGCAGCAGCCGCACGCGCGGATCGAACTGCAGCCCGAAGGCCGCGATACGCTTGGCGGTCCTGGGGTGCGTACTGACGAGAATGGGCAGGTCGTAGGCGTGCGCCACCGCATCGAGCGAGGCCGCGAACGTCTCCAGCGGGCCGCGGGTGTCGACATTCTCCTCCCGGTGGCAGCTCACCAGGAAATAGCCGTTCGGCGCCAGCCCCTGCCGGTCCAGGACACTCGACGCGGCGATGCCGTCGCGATGATGGTTCAGCACCTCGAACATCGGGCTGCCGGTCTTGACGATGCGATCTGCCGGCACACCTTCCGCCAGCAGATAGTCCCGCGCGATGCTCGAATAGGGCATGTTGATGTCGGCGACATGATCGACGATCCGGCGATTGGTCTCCTCCGGAACGCGCTGGTCGAAACAGCGATTGCCCGCTTCCATGTGGAAGATCGGGATCTTGCGGCGCTTGGCCGGGATCACGGCGAGGCAACTGTTGGTGTCGCCCAGGACCAGCAGCGCATCCGGCGCGACCTCCGCGATCGCGCGGTCGGCGGCGATGATGATCCGACCGATCGTCTCGGCCGCGCTGTCGCCGACCGCCTCGAGGAAGAGATCGGGGCGGCGCACGCCCATCTCCTCGAAGAAGATGCCGCTCAGGGCATGATCGTAATTCTGGCCGGTGTGGACGAGGACATGGTCGAAATGCCGGTCGAGCGCTGCGATCACCCGCGACAGACGGATGACCTCGGGCCGGGTGCCGACGATCGTCATCACCTTGAGGCGCGTCATAGCGCTGCCGCGACGGTGTCGGGGCGGGCCCGGTCGAACAGTTCGTTCGCCCAGAGCAGCGCGATCAGCGTGTCATGGCCGACATTGGTGACGTCGTGCGCCCAGCCGGGGATCGTCTCCACCACCACCGGCGCCGCGCCCGAGGTGCGCAGCTCGTGGGTGTTGCCCGTCAGGATGTGGCGGAAACGGAACAGCGCCTCGCCCTGCACGATCAGGAATTTCTCGATCTTGCTGTGGTGATAATGGCCGCCGCGCGTGACGCCAGGGTGCGCGGTGAAGTAGCTGAACTGGCCGCTCGCGCGGGTCTTCAGCATTTCCGAGAAAATGCCGCGCGGATCGCCGTGCGCGGCGAGCGGATAGCTGAACTGTCCTTCGGGCAGCGCCGCCATGAATGTCGCGTAGAGGGCTCGGGTCAGACCGCTTCCGACATCATCGACCACGCCGGTTTCGCGACCCGCCGCGATATCTTGCAGGATATCCGCGACCGTGCCGACGGTGGTGGTGTGGACATGGCGCGGCGAGACGATCCCGCTGGCGGCGGGCGGATCGGCAAGGACGTCCAGCCACTGATCGATCAGATCGTCGATATAGAGCAGATGGATCGTCGCATCCGCATTGACCGAGATCGGCAGGCCGCGCGCCAGATTGTGGCAGAAGGTGGCGACCGCCGAATTATAGTTCGGCCTTGCCCATTTTCCGAAGACGTTGGGCAGGCGATACACGAGCACCTGTGCCGCGCCGCGCGTGGCGATCGCCAGCAGCGCCTGCTCGCCAGCACGCTTG
>CAZZZX010000078.1:0-9170 GCA_964658585.1 uncultured Novosphingobium sp. | reverse complement strand
GGAGCCGGCCTTTAGGCTGCGCCCAAGCTCGCCCGTTGGCGATCTTGGCCCTTCGGGTGACAATCCCTATCGCGGTTACTGGCAGGCTAAGGGGCCTGCCCCTGGCGCGGTGCACGGCCCAAGCCACCGGGCCGGCGCCGGTTTCCCAAACCTTCGGTCGCTTTGCTCCCTGTGGCTTGGGTGACACACCAAGCAACACAAGAATGCCCTGGGATGATTCCTGGGCGGCCAGCGAATCTGATGCGCCTGATAACTCGCCAGCCGCGCAAGCGATTTCGGCTTATGCCAGTGGGGTATTCAGGAATGTGCGAGGCCCAACGCGTCGATCTTGCCGCTGCTCAGGTCGGCAAGATCACTTCGGCTCAGTATCACGCGCGTTGGCCGTCGCTGTAGCCATCATATCGGACGGTAGATCAGCTTGCGCTTCGACCGCCGCCGAAACTGTGGCATAGATGTGAGGGGGCTTCGCATAGCTGCCGCATGGGCGGTGGTAACGCACAATGTCAGATCGCATGCCGCAAAATCATCACTACCTGCCGCAAAGTTACCAGAAGGGATGGGCCGACGCAAAAGGGCGCGTCCACGTCTATCAGTGGCGGCACGACAAAATCGTCTGTGAACCGAAGTCGCCGAAATCGACGGGTGCAGAGCCAGACCTTTACAAGATTCCTATGGCACCGCCCGAGCATCACAACGTCATGGAAGACAAAATTTGGCGGCAGATCGACCAATGGGGTGCGGATGGTTTGGCGCTTCTCAAATCTGCTGACCCCTCTGCAGCTTCAAGTCTCAACATGCCACGGCTCGCGGTATTTATCTTGTCGCTGCTTTGGAGAAATCCACGCGATCTGCAACGCATTGATGCCGAAGCGAAACAGCACGTCAAAGAGGGCGCGTTAGCGGCAGACTATGCCAGCAACCGCCGCAGCCACGAGCCCGACACGTTCGATGAGTTCAAAGAGCTGCTGAACCAGCCCGGTCTCAGCGAGTTCGGAGGACAAATCTTGCGAGCCTTCGTTTTCAATCAGCCGATCCGCGAGCAGCTGCTGAGCATGACGTGGCAGGTGGTCGGCGTTGCCGACGCCGAGCCGATCCTCACCTCAGATGTGCCGATCATTCGGTATAAGGGGCTGAAAGACCCGGACGGGCTTTTGATACTGCCGCTGTCCCCTACGGAGTTCTTTGTGGCTTATAATACGAACGGCATCGACGAGATCGACATGCGCGTCTCGATCGACCGTAATATCCGCGACGGCGTTTTCATTGAGGCGATGAACCGCTACATTGTTCGGCACCGTTATAAGTATGTCTATGGCAAGGATGCGAGCCAGCTAGCCTATGTGGCGCGCAATTGGATTGTGTCTGAAGTTCCGGCTTAGGAGAGAACATGGCAAAATCTGTGTCACTTACTAACGGGAAGGAATGGCGAACGCAGAAAGCCGCGATCGAGCATTTCCGCGCGCTACTTCATCGCTACGGGAATGGCGCAATCATCGACGCGCCGGAAGATCATGACGATCTAGCCGCCCTGCTCGTTCGCTACGATAGCGCTGTCGCCGATCGCGTCTCGAAAATCGGATGCGGCATCGATCACTTCGAGCGGCGCTTGAACGCTGCCGAGGGACGCACAACGCCCGGCTTCTGGGTTATTCGCACGGACGGCTCAGCAACCGATTTTAGCTTCTATACGGGTATTGAAGGTCAGCCAAAACCGGAGGCAAGGGAGTTTTCGGATGCCTGCCGCGAGGCTGTGGCCGTCCCTCTCAAACGGGCAAAACGTGACCATTTCATAAAGTTTGGCGATGCCAATGGGAGGGTGCCGTGCGACATAAGCGACATTCTCATCACGCACGACGAGGCGCATTTGGATCACGCCTATCCGACTTTCGGTCAGCTCGTTGTTACCTTTCGTGCAGCGCGGGGCTGGCATTTGGTCATCCCGGCCGGAACGCTCACCAAGGCGATGGATCAACAAACCATCACGAGCTTCACAAATCCGGGAGATGCCGAAGCCTTCCGCGAATTTCATAAAAGAGCTGCAAAGCTCCGCGTCATCGCCGGTTCACGGAACTTATCAATGTCAGCCGGGCAACGGGTTCCAAAGATCAAACGGCCTGTTAATTTATAGAACGCGGAGTGAAAGCCAGAGCGGGCCGCATTGTAAATAGGAGATGGACGGCATTAGGGCGCGTCCACACTCTGTCGTGTCTGGTATCCGTTCGATAGCCACCTTGGAATGACGGAATTGAGGAGTTTGACAAGGGGGGCCAGCCCCCTGCGCGCGATGCCTAGACCCAAGCCTTCGGCCGTGTGCTGGTATCCCAGCCTTCGCCGTGCCGCCGTGCCGGCTGCCAGGCCGGGTGATCCCCCTCCAGCACCCGGGACAGGCCTGCCACCCCCGGTCTCGCCGACTGGCAGGGTTGCATACGCAACCGTTACCAAGAGGAAGGAGACCAGTTAGTAGCTACCAACGATCCGAAGGAGCTTCTTGCCCTGCGCGCGAAGTTGGTCCGGGTCCGGGTTATCAGCTCCGCCGTGCATGTCCGGTCGCGAAAATTCATTCAACGCGATCAGGGCATCGGCCGACGAATGGAGCGGGTCGTCAACGCCGGCATCCTTGATCGCCCTCGCCATCGCCGAGATTTGCTCGCCATTCACGAAGCGGGCGGGAAAGCGCAGCTTCAGATAATCTTCGAGAAATGGCCGCATGGCTTGTTTTACCGACGACAGGGTTGCGCCCGGCAGCAAAACACCCTGGCTCGCATAGGACCGGATCAACTCAAACTGCCTTAGATAAAGAGGTTTGAGTTCGTCTCTCGCAGACCAAGAGGAAAGGCGTCCAACGCCAGCGTCGTTGCACTGAAGTTGGAATGACCGCGTCTGAATGTCGCCGACATCCTTCTCAATCTGAAACAGAAAGCGCGGGTCGTGGGACAGGACAATCGTCTGGCAGCTAAGCCCGGCGATGGCTCTGATTTGCCCTGCGGTTTCAACCTGGCGAACCATATCCTGGCTGCTGAAAGGGTCGTCGAAAACGACGACGGCGTTTGCGATACCCTGATCGGCGCGAACCTGTGTGATGAACAGCGCCAATGCGAGCGTGCTCTTGTCGCCAGCGCTTAGCACCGTCTTGAAGCTCGGGGCGTCGTCCGATTTCTCGCCAGCCTCGATCTTATGGCCGCCAACGGAGATCGCATAATCCGTGTTCGGCTCCCGGCCTTTAAAGTTCGCCTTCGCATCGACGATCTCAAAGCTCGCACCGAAATCACCGAGCAGTTCGTTGATCTGGCGCTGGCGGACTGCCATCGTTCGCTTCGCATAATCTGTGAGCGCCGTTTGTGCGGCCTTCTTCTCTTCCACGATCGCCGCCCGCCGCGTTTCGCCCAGCGCGTAAGCGTCAGCCGCAGATTTGACCGGCTCCGATTGACGGTCGGCGAGAGCCCGCCATTTTCCAAGTGTCTCCTCTTCCTTCGCTAAATTCACTGTGACGCCGGCCAGCTTCGCGGCCTCGATCGAGACGTTACAGGACGCGATGGCCGCGTTGTAAGCGGCAAGGTCCGCAAAGCAGGCGTTAATCTCCGCCTCGCTCCCCCCGAGCGCCAGCGCGTCGAGCGGCGCGGCAGCCTTTTGCAAGAGAATTTCGTGGAGAGCTTTAAGGCCGGCAACAGTCGACCCGATTTGATCCGCGCTGGACGGCGGCAGCTCCGGCAGCTCGCAAACCTTCGACCAGAATCTTCCGTCGTCCGCGTTCTGACGCATAAGTTCCGCGAGCGCGTTGTGGTTCAAAAGAGTATCGATGCTCGCAATCGCTTTATCGCGATCTGCCGACAGTTCGGCAAAAGCCTCGCTAAAATACGTTTGGTAGGCAGCCACCAAATCCGATTGCGCTGTATCCTGCCCGCAGAACGCGCAGGAGCCGCCACCCGAATGATCGAGACCGAACTTGATCCAGCGCTCGCCATGTTGGCCCATGCCGCGTGCCGCGATGTGCGTCCGGACCCGATTTTCTGCATCCCTCGAAACTGACTCGATGGTCCGGCCTATGACCTCCGTAAAGCTGTTGAGAGGTGGAAGCGTGATGGGGCGAAGAGCCCGTTTCTCGGCAACTGAAGCGGATTGCTTGGCGAGTTGAACGCGCTTCTCAGCCTTTGTCGTGCGCTCAGCGAGATCGGCCGGGATGTCCGTAGAGCAGAAGGTGGCGAGTTGGTCTGCCTTAATGACCGGGCATGCCGCCGTTATGATCCGCGCGTGCGCCTTGGCGGCAACCTCGACTTCGCGCTGTTCCTGATCCAGGCGAACGATCGCGTTAGATAGGCGAACGCCCTCTTCGCCGAGCACGACGGGCAGCAGGCTTCGTTTATTGTCCCGCGTGACACTCTCGCCGACATGCAGGTTACGAAGAACGTAGTCTTGATCGAAGACATGGACCTTGCCGGGGCAAATATTCCATTTGCCATTCCCAAAAGATACGGTTCCGCCGGCCGCCCAGCTTGTTTGAACGCGGCAGTCTCCAATCGCCGAGAGACGCTTCCGTGCGTGTATATGCTTAGCCTCGCTTTCCGAGGCCGAGCGCAGCACCGCGCATAGGGTGCTCTTGCCATAGCCATTGCGCGCGAAGATCAGTGACAGCCTCGAAAACGGCTCCGCCTTATGCGTGAGCTTCCAAAACCGCCCGATTTCTTCGATCGAATCTATCCGAAGTAGCATCCCACCCCCCCATTTGGGCTAGACGCTACTCTCCGTATCGTGCGGTCTCAAGTTCGTCGGTGTCACCAATGTCCGTGAGACGCCCACTGATTTCCTTGTCGCGGGTGCGCGATCGCTCGCGTGGGTCGTGGACAGCCCGACATCGCAGTAGAATTAGCACATTTGCTAGCACACACCAGCGAATAGTAGAATAAGATAGTTAAATATCAATATGATATCTATGAGGCTGTTTCACTCATAACCTGAAGGTCACAGGTTCAAATCCTGTCCCCGCAACCACCGTTATGGAACTCCCAACGCCGCCCCCCGGGGCGGCGTTGTCGTTTGTGGCAAACGTCAGCAGATCCGCCACCTTCGCCACCACCTCGGCCTCCGGTCCATGTTCGCCATGAGGGTGGATCGTCACGCTCTCGATGAGACGCGCCACGATGGCCGTCGCCTCGCTACGGACTGTCTCGTCATTGAGTGCTGCGCAAAGCTCGGCCACCTTCGCCTCGAACAGTGCCAGCAGAGCAGGGTGTGCATTTAGCTTGGAGAGAGGGCTGCCTTCCATCGGGCAGTGTCTCGCTCGGATGGGTGGTCACGAGCGATGGAAGTCCTGCGTTTTTCTCGGCCTTCGGGCGGCGTCAAATCGTCGGAGCGAGTAGGCGGCATTGCGCCAATCATCGCCATTCCCGACCTCTACCCACGACCCCGTAAGCTGCCATCCAATCATAGCGACGCGAACCGATGTCCGACGACCCCGGTCTTCCCAACCGCGTCAGCGTTTCACACGATAGGTGAGAACGGCCGCGCCGTTCGCGCGGACGGTCGTTGTCCAGGTTTCGACCCCGTCGATGCGGGCGACCGGCACGCTCGGATTCTCGATTGCGGGAAGGCCCGCTGAGCCGATCGCGACCTCGATCGGAACGGGGAAGGGGTTGGCGTTGGTGACGGTGACGTGACGCATCGCGTTATCGACGCGCTGCGCGACGAGCACCTGGGTGCTGACTCCGGCGGTGAGCCGTGTCTTCTCGCCCTTGGCGGTGTCGCCGATCGACCCGGTGCCGAGCAGGAGCGTGGCGCCATCGACCGGTTGGTAGAGGCTGGTTGTGCCCGCGGGAAGCGGCACGCCGAGACCGGTCTTCTCGCTATTGTCGACAAGCAGCGAGATCGTCGCGGGCTCTGCAGCGGTCTCTGCCCAGGGATACACCTGTAGGCGATAGACTTTCGCGAAGGGGATGTGGGGCTTGGCGAGGAGCGCGACCTGCTTCTGGCCGTGCGCGGCGACATCGACCGGTTCGGGGACACGATAGAGCTTGAGATCGCCCAGATCCTCGGCCGGCGGTGGTGGCGGAGGAGGGGGCGGTGGCGGCGCGGCGGGCGCCGGCGCCATCAGCATAAAGCGGCGCGCGCCAGTCACGACCATCTCGTCAAAATCGGCGGAGCGTTCATAGGGCCGGATCACCGGCCGATCCGACGTCGTCGTGCCGAGCGGATAACAACGCAGTTCGAGCCGTTGCGCGCGCGCGGCGATCTCGCGGTACCCCTGGCGGTTGAGGCGTCCCGCCACCGCCTCGAGCCGAACATCGCTCCAACCCTCGGCATTGGCATTGGCGAGCGTCAGCCAGCCGAACAGGTCGAGGCGGTCGCCCGCAGGCGCGATCGTCGCGACATAGCTCGCGCTCCAGTCGAAGCCCTCGGCGAGATAGGAGAGCGTGACGGTCACGTCGGCGGCGGCCGGGCTATGGGTCTCGACGCTGAGCACGGGCTTGGCCGAAAGGCCGGCGGGCACCCCGCCATAGGTCAGTCCCTCGGGCAGCCCCGAGCAGCGCAGGGTTTCGATTCCGATTGGAGTTTGGAGAACTACGCCATTGCCGGGCCCGGCAATGATCGTGGCGTCCTGCTCGACGATCTTGCCGGTCTTCTTGTCAGTGCGCCGTAGCGTTACGTCACGCCCTAGCGTACCGTCGACCAGCGCTGCGGGCGAAAGCAGACGCGCGTCGCGATCCTTCTCGACGACCCCGCCGGGCAGGCCGGTAATGATGGCACTCGCCGGAACGATGCCGTCGGCGACACCTTCGAAGCGCAGTGTGGCATCGCCGGCGGGAACGTGGAGCGTGCGCGTCTCGGTGACCAGCGCGAAGCCGCCGAGAAAACGCAGGTTCATGGCATCGCTGCGGCCGCGCCACGGGTTGCGATAGATGGTGAGCGCCACCCGGTCGGGACCGGACGACGCCACAGTCGCGGCCGCCGGCGCCGCGGCGGCGAGCAGCGTCGCCAGCGCGAGCATCTACAGCCTGGTGTCGAAGGTGACGGTGATGGTCGCGGTGCCGTTGGCGGGAACCGGCACATGCCAGACCTCGGTATCGGCGTCGCGGTGCTCGCTCTTGAGGCTCTCGGTCTCGATCTTGGTATCGTTCCACCACCAGGGCACGCCATCCTGGACGAGCTCGACCGTCACCGGCCGGTCCTTGGCGTTGGTCAGCGTGTAGCGCATCGTCGTGCGCCAATGCTCCTCGGAGAGTCGCGTGCGATCGGTGACGCTGGGCTGGACCTTCACGTCGAACGCGTCACCGGTACGTATTACGAGGTCCGAGCCCTGCGGGGTGTGATCGATATGATTCTCGCCGATGAACTGCGGTTGCCCACGGGCATCGCGCATATAGACCCGGACCGTGCCGGCCGGGAGCGCGTCGCCGAGGCCGCCTTTGGCGGAATTAGAAAAGGTGAGCACGCTCGACGCGCTTTCCGGCTGGTCGGCGCTCTCGTTCCAGCGTGCGTGATAGACATAGCCGTGCGAGGCGGGTGCGCCCTTCACGTCGAGGAAGCTGACCTGTTTGGTCTGCTTGTCGGCAATCGTCGTGCGCTCGGACAGCGGGTAGAGATAGAAGTCGCCGAGCTGCTCGCGCGCGGCGGTCTCGGTGCCGGCACGGCGGAGCGACGGCACGGCGGGGCGCGGGCGGTAGATCGTGCCGTTGTTGCCATTGTCGTTCGAACCGACTTGGCCCGCGACCAATAGCGTCTTGGCATTATAGAAATTGGTGCCGCTGGTGTTTCGCAGCGTCACCCAGCCTTGGACATCAATCGTGCCGCTCTTCTCGTCAAACAGCGCGACATAGTCGGCGTTCCAGCCCAGTCCGCCCGAAAGATAGGAGAGGGTGACCGGGCGGACGCCGGCCCGGCGGCTATCGAGGCTCACCGAGAGCGTCGGGCGCGCACGCAGGCTGTCGGGGACCTTGTCGAAGATCGCGCGGACGGGCAGCCCGTCGTCGCGCAGCACCTCAATCTTGCCGTCGACATCGAGCACCACGCCGCCATTGACCGCAAGCACCCTGGCGCGCTCGCGGGTCTCGGCACCGGTGCCGGGATTGGTGCGGACAAGCGTGATCGTCTCGCCGACCGCTTTCTCCATGAGGCTGGTCGGGCTCAAAAGGTCATAATCGAAATTCTGCTCGATGACGGTCGCGTCGGGTGCGGCGAGCCCGACCGTCTCGGGGCGGATCGCGGCGGAGACATCGGCAAACGCCTGGCGTGTGCGGCCGGCGGGCAGGTCGAGCCGGCGAATGTCCTGCACGAGCGCGAGGTCGTTCGCGTAGATCGTGACCGAGAGATCGCCCTGCGCGGTGCCGCCCACGGACGGTAGGGTCTGGGGCGCGGGCTGCGCGGCCGTGACCGACGCCGAGAGCCCGAGTGACACCATCAGCCAAGACCGCATGCACCACCCTCCCTGTTATCGGCGGCATGATGACGGACCTTGTTAAAAAGTCCAAGTCTTGTCTTGGGCTCGGCTGCGCTGCGCGTGCTGGCGACGTGGTGCGCCGACCGGTCAGGGCGCCAAGCAGATTGTGACGGCTCTGCGCCAATGTCGGTCATAGATCGACGCCACAGCCATTCCTAATTGCCGACCGTCCGGTTTCGAGGAAGCCTTGCATCGCCCGCTCCTGCGGGAACGGCTTTGCCTGGTGGAGGCTGTATGAGAACGGGGCTTTGGTGATTGGGCATTGCATGGCGGAGGGGTGACCGTTCATGCCTGCATTGCTGCCATGAGCCTCGGGACGCCGAGGAGCGCGATGGCACGTTTGATGTTGTAGGCAAGGATGTGGAGAGCGATCTCGGTTCCGACATTTTTGAGCCGTCGGTCTTGAAGTGACTTCGGCCCATCCAGTCCTTGAGGGTGCCAAAGACGTGTTCGACGGTTCGTCGTCGGACGCGCATGGCGCCGGGCATGCGGTCGAGCCGGGCCTGCATGGCCTCGATGACCTCCTCATGCTCCCAGCGCTTGATGCGCCGTTCGAGGCTGGCGGTGCAGTTCGCCTTCACAGCACAGCGCGAGCGGCACGCAGGGGTCGCGTAGGCGTGCAGCGTCATGCCGTGCTCGATATTCGAGAAGCGCCGCGTCATCGTCTCGCCGGCCGGGCAGCGATAGGTGTCGGTTTCGGGCTGGTAGACGAAGTCCTGCTTGCCCCAGCGCCCGTCCGCCT
>CAZZZX010000077.1:0-9175 GCA_964658585.1 uncultured Novosphingobium sp. | reverse complement strand
CGCCTCCATGCGCGCCCAATGCGCCGCGATGACGGGATCGCCGTCCGCGCCGACGTCCCAATGGATATTAAGATGGGCGATCATGCCGCGGTCGACGAATTCCGCTTTCACGAAATCGCGAGCGAGCCGGATGCCTTCCGCCTGATCCAACTCACGCGGGATCGCGAACTCGATCTCCCGGGCAAGCTGGGCGTCCTTGCGCAGCTCCGCCGCTTCGACCGCATTCCACAGCTTCTCGCGGTCGGCCCACTCTTCGGGCGCGCCGTCCGGCAGCATCACTTCGGAATGGACGACGCCCGCCTTGTTGGAGAAGTCGTGGTGACGATCAAGGCGCTGGTCATGGAGTCGTGACGCCGAACGGTAGGCCGCCGCCGCCAGGGCGGACGAGCCGTTGGCGCGCGAGATCATCTTTGCCGCGAAGTGGTAGATCGCCATGACGGCAGACCATCTACACTATAAGCAGCACGTCGGCACGACGTATAAGCGCGCCCTCAACAGATTTCATCATTCTCGGGACGCCGTCGTCCCACGACATACCACAGCATTGCCGCTGATCGAAGCGCGCGATAACTGGAGCGTTCTCACCGCCTGCTGGAGAACCGACCGATGCGCAAACCCCGAGACTATGATACCGAGCTGAAGGCGCTTGATGACAAAGCGAGGCGGCTAAAGGCACGCCGCGTTCAGCAGCTCGGCGAGCTGGTGATCGCGTCTGGTGCCGGCGCGCTCCCAGTCGAGCAACTCGTCGGCGCACTGCTCGGCGCAAGTGACGCCGACACGGCGACGAAGGAGGCGTGGGCAAAGCGTGCCGTCAGCTTCTTTCAGCGTACTCGACAGCATGGCCGTGGCACTGCAGCAGACGCAGGTGGCGCGTCTCCGAACGATGGCGCTTCGACGCCGGCTTGAGCTTGTCCGTGCGCGAACCGACACCCGGTCATGGGTCGTGAAGCGGCGCGAGCGAACTCGTCAACTGATCGAACTCGGTGGTCTCGTCGCCAAGGCTGGTTTGATCGAGCTGACCGACGATGATCGCGCGGTTTTATTCGGCATCATGATCGAAGCCACAGCAGCATTAGGCGGAGACGATCGCGAGCAAAGACTTGTCCTCTGGCGACGGCGCGGCAAGCGGGCGTTCGAAACGGACGCGATCTGACGATTGTATCGGTGCGATCGCCGAGACGAGTCAATCGGCCGGGTTCCAGATGATCGCGAACTGGGTGCGATCGTCGCTGCCCGGGGTACGGCCGAGATTGGCGTAGGGGCGGCGCGGTCCGAACTCGGGAGCGGCCAGGCGAAACGCTCTGGCAGCATCAGCACCTTCGAAGCGAACCGCGACTCCATCAATGGACTGTGCGAAGTTGCGGCTGCACGATTCGATGGAGGCGTCGATGGCAGACACGGCAATCGGGTTGGCGAATGCAATTGCGGCATCGCATGGTGACGACGCTGTCCGAGAGGCGTTGCGGAAGTCGGTCGATGCCCGACGAACGAGCCGACTTGCGGAAGCCAACCGCCTGATCGCGGCGGCGATCCTGCTTTGTGGACGGCGACATTGAGGGTCAGCTGGGCGCGTCCCCTAGCAATCGCGTATCATGGAGCCAGTGACGATAGGGAAGCACGCACCGCCAATCGATCGCGTGCTTCCCCAGAACAGTCTACGCGTCCGCAGGAGCCTCCTCTGCCGGCGCTGGCGTCTCGCTCTTACGCGGCCGACCGCGACGCTTCGGCCCCGCCGTAGGCGCCCCCTCAGACCCAATCGAAATGCCTAGCTTCTCCTTGCGAGCGCGCGGCGCCTTGGTCGCTGCGGTAACGACTTCGGTGGCTGTCTCGGCGACCTTCTTGCGGCCAAGCCCAATCGCCTGGGCGAGTCCGCGGCGCTGCTCGGCATAGGCCGGCGCGACCATCGGATAGTCACGCGGCAAGCCCCATTTGGTGCGGTATTCGTCGGGGCTCATATCATAGTTGGTGCGCAGGTAGCGCTTGAGCATCTTGAGCTTCTTGCCGTCCTCGAGACACACGAGATGGTCGGGCTTGATCGAGGCGCGGATCGACACCGCTGGCTCCTTTTTCGCCGCCACCGCTTCGACCGGATTGGCGGTTGCGGTCAGCGCGGCATGGACGCTTTGGATCAGTCCGGGCAGTTCGCTTGGCGAAACGCTGTTGTTTGAAACATGCGCAGAGACGATCTCGGCGGCATGCGTCAGAATGTCGTTGTCAGGCATGATGATCCTTCGAGGGAGAGACGGCGATGCGCGTCGCAACCAAGATAGAAATATTTCCTTGTCTGAACAGGGGCAAATGAACGCTCTGCAGCTCAGTCCTGCAGCCGGTCCCGGCATACGGTTTCGACCAATGTCTGCAATCGCGCGACGCGCTCCCCGATCCAGGCAAGCTCGTCATTGCTGATCTGGTAGTGCGGCGAGTAGCGCGCATTGACATAGGCGAGCCGCAACAGCTCGAAGCAGCGCCGATCCATGCGATCGACGCGCGGCCACGCTTCGATCAGCGAGGGCGCGAGATCTTCGGCCTGACCGCGCAGGAAATTCAGCTTATGCGACTTTGGCGAGTAAAGAGTGAGAACCACCATGACGCAATGGTAGAAGTGCTCGACCGCCTGGTGAAATAGGAACGCAGCTTTGTTGCTCATCCCTTCGCGGTGAGCGGTCTTCGCGAGAAAATCGAACTCGGCGCCGCTCTGAAACCATCGGTCGAAATGACCCTGGGCTTCTGCCTTCGCCTCTTCCGGCGGCAGCAATCCAGGCTGTGACAGCGGATGCCCTTCGGCCTCGTAAAGCGCGACACCCTGCGCGACGACATCGCGGAAGAACGGGCGTCCTTTGATCAGCTGCGTGTTCACGTCCTTGAGGCTGTGGACGATGAAGCTCGCCGGCGCGGTCAGATTGTTGGCGATCGTGAGCTCACGCATCAGCCGATCATCGGCGGCGGACCAATATTCGAAGTCGGTCAGCCGATCGTCGTTGACCGCGACGAGGATGTCATAGTCCGACGCGTAGCCACCGACCGGATCGTCGACCCAGTCGCCGCGTGCATAGGAGCCGTACAGCACGAGTTTGAGGATCCGCGCCTGCTTTGTGAAGGGCTGATTGCCGGTGCGCGTGGCAGCCTCGAACTCTTCGAACAGGATGCGCACGATGCTCGCCAGCTCGGCCTGCTTGGCGGGCGGGAGATGGTCGAGATCGCTGCGCATCACGGCGCAAGTCCTAGCCACAAACGCAGCCGCACGCCCAGTGACAATCCGCCGGTCGACGGTGATCGTCGCTCGCGGATGAGGCGCGTCGCGCGGATCAACCGGAACAGCGCCTGCGCCATCAGCTGCTCGACGCGATCGGGTGAGATGCCGAGATGTTGGCCGATCTCGGCATAGCTGAGCCGCTCGACATTATGGAGGTGGAAGACCTCGTAGTGGCGACCACGCAGGCAGCGTAGCGCGAGCGTTATTTCCTCGGACGTATAGCGGTAGCGCCGAGAGCCATGCTCGGCGCGCCGCGCCGCGGCATCGTCGAGATCGGTTTGCGGATCCCGGGCCTTGGTCATGACCGCCCCTCCCCGCCCACGGCAGCGGGGTTGCGCAGGATCCAGTCGGCGGCCTTGCTGGCCTGGCTCGCGGCGCGGAAGATCGCCCGGCTGTCCTCGCGCAGCACGTCGAGCCAGGATGCCAGATAGTCGGCGTGCCGCACGGTCGGCGCGATCGACAGCGAGGCGCAGACGAACGCGCTCGCCAGCTCGGCGACCAGTTCCTCGCGGGCGTAGAAGCAATCGCCGAACCGTCCGGTCTGATCCCGGCCAAGCCGCGTGCCATGTCCGGTCCAGTGACCGAGCTCATGGAAGGCGGTGCGATACCAGTCGATCGGATGACGGTAGAGCTGCTGGAACGGCACCGCGACATAGTCCGCCTCGGGTGCGTAAAAGGCCCGGTCTCCGCCGATCCGGATGTCGGCGCCGGTCGCTGCGATCACCGCCTCGGCATGCGGCACGATCTCGCGCTCGGGCAACGGCACGGCGATCTCGCGCAGCGCCTCGGGCAAGCCTTCGCACTGGTCGACATTGAACACGGTGAAGCGCTTGAGGAAGGCGACCTGCCGCGCCGCGTCTCCATCCGATACCGCTCTCTCCTGCTCGATCCTGGGCGTGAAGCGATCCGCATAGCAGATCGTCGTACCCTGCTCGCCCCGTCGGACATGGCCACCAAGTCCCTCGGCCTGACGATAGGTCAGCCAGCCTTGCGTCGCATAGCCGCGCTCGATGACGGCGCCCCACAGGATCAGGATGTTGATGCCTGAATAGGAACGTCCCGTCCCGGCATTGCACGGCAGACCTGCGGCCACGCCTCCCTTGCTCCAGGGCTGCACCCAGGGCAGTCGCCCCGCCTCCAGCTCGGCAATGATCCGGTCTGTGACCTGCGCGTAAAGATCCGGCCGGTCGGCCCCGTTGCTAGTCCTCTTCATCTCGTCTGCTCCTCCTCGCCAGCGCAACCGGCCCGGACGGGGGCGGTGTGGGCGGCAGGAGCGGTCCGACGGTCCCGCCGAACGAGGCGGGCTGCACGCGAAGCGCCGTAACGAAGTGAAGGACCCGGCCGCAGGCCGGGTTGCGGGCCGCCGCGGCAGGACCACAGGGCAGCGACGCCCACACCGTCCCCGCACGAGCCGGATGCCAACGCCATCGCGTAGCGATGCCCGCATCGCCGGCACAAACGTGCCGGCCACCGCGTCAGCGGTCATCGTCCGTCACATCCGACATGCTGGTCGCGGCAACTCGGTGCAGCGGCACGCGGCGCAGAGTGCGTGTACGGCATGGCGCGGGACGTGCCGAAACCTCGCAGGCTCCCGCTCTTCTGCGCTGCCGAGGTCGCTTCTGCCGCATCTCGGACTACGGCATCTTGCGCGGCACCGCGATCGTCTCGAGCTTTCCCAGAAGCATTCAATCGGACCCTGAAGGAGGATCGCCATGAACGACCAACCCGATCGTATCCTGCGGATCGGCACCGTGCTCGAACGGACCGGGCTCACCCGCTCGACGCTCTACCGCAAGATCGCCGGCGGCAGCTTCCCGAAGCAGGTCGCGATCAGCACGCGATGTGCCGGATGGCGAGAATCTGCCGTCAGGCGCTGGATGATGAACCCGATGTTCTACACGGTCGACGATGATGCCGGATGACGGCTATGCGCCAAAGCCGGTCGTAGACCGCCGATGGCGTCGATCCCGATCGCCGATGGACCGGTACCGAGTTGGCGACATGCCGACATGATTCAGTCGACGGAGAATTGGTTGACCCTGGTGGAAACCGGAATGGCCGGTTTGGAGCGACGAGTTCGAGCTAACCGGCCTTTCGTTCACCTCGGCCTGTCGACCGGTGTGCGCCAGTTGTCGTCGTTCAGAGGCCGCCACGATGATCCCGAAACCCGTCATTCGTTCATCAGCGCGGCGCCGCCGCCCTGACAGCCGCAAGTGGGACATTCCGGACTTTCGAGCCGGCCGCCTTGGACGGCGGCTTCGGCCAGCAGCGGTCATCCCGGATGACACCGTTGAAAGCCATTGTACGCGAAGAATTGGTGGAACGAGCCCGGCATTTTTTGAGAACGGCATAGTCAAGATCGGCCTTTCTCTGGCGTCACAACCGTTCGGTTGTGACGCCTAATCAGGGCAAGTCAGGTGAAGTACGCGGGGCTTTGGCTCACGGCCGATGACGGCTATGATATACTTGAACGGCACCATGGCCAGGGAGCGTCGCTTTCGCGAAGATGGCTATGCGTACCCGTGTCACTCATCAGGCTCACCCTCACGAAAGCTCACGCCAGGATCTTGGCTAACGCTTCCGTCAAATCCAATTGACGGAAAGGCTTGGCGAGTCTCGCGAGGTCGGACGGAATATTGTCCACGTCCGCATAGCCCGAGATAATCAGGATTGGTAGGGGCGCACGAGACAAAACGCGTCGGGCTAGCTCGGTTCCCGTCATCCCCGGCATGAGATGATCAGTCACAAGCAAGTCTGGCGCAAGCCCGCCCTCGACTAACTCGATAGCTCGTTGCCCCGTTTCAGCCTCGATCACGCGATATCCGAGATCCTGCAACATTTCCGAGACGGTCGCGCGGATCGGCGCCTCGTCGTCGACCAGAAGAACCGTACCCAAAGCCGTTTCGACCTCGACCGGCTGGTCGTCGGCGACGATGGTTCCCGCAGGCCCCTCAATTGAGGGCAGCCACAGGTCGATCTGCGTGCCTTCGCCCGGTCGGCTGTGAATCTCAAGCCGCCCACCAAGTTGAGCGGCTAGCCCATGGATCATCGAGAGCCCGAGACCCGTTCCCTTTCCGATGCCTTTCGTCGAGAAAAAAGGTTCGACCGCCCGTGCGCGCGTTTCCTCATCCATTCCCAAACCCGTGTCGCGCACGGATAGCCGGAGTTGTCGGTCACTACCCCCGGTAGCGTCGGAGGCGGCTTCGACGCTGATTGTTAGAGTACCGCCGTCTGGCATGGCATCGCGCGCGTTCACCGCGAGGTTGAGCAGCGCCATCTCGATCTGATTGGCTTCCGCCAGCGCGCAGAGCAGATCGTCGGCGGTGTGGATTTCCAGTTTGATCTGCGGGCCGCAGGTGCTGGCGAGAAGCGCAGTCATCCCGTGGAGGAGAGCGACGAGGTCGACCGGGACGGGCTGCAAAGGCTGGCGTCGCGCAAAAGCCAATAGCCGCTGGACCAGTGTTCTCGCGCGCTCGGCAGACGTGAGCGCGCCAGCGATCATGCGCTGCGCTCTTTCGTCGCCGATGTTCCTGCGTTGGAGCAGATCGAGGCCGCCGATGATCGGTGTGAGCAGATTGTTGAAATCATGGGCGACACCACCGGTAAGCGCGCCCATCGCCTCGAGTTTCTGGCTTTGTCGGAGTTGCTCATGGGCACGTTCCAGCTCTGCCGTACGCTCCGCAACGCGCGCTTCGAGGGTCTCGTTCATATCGAGCAGCCGCGCTTCGCTTCGACGAAGTTGGCGAGCGACGTCCTCCGCGCGCTCGCGGGCCGCGACCAGATCCCGTTCGTAGGACCGTCTGTCGCTCGCATCGACCAGCATGACCCGGGTGCCAAGCATCTTGGCGCCCGACGTCACGCGTCGCCAATCACCCAGTACCGGTAGACGCCTGCCGTCAACGCATCGGAGGTCGACCGCAACCTGGGGCGCTACGCCTTCGGAAAGGAGCAGCGGTGCCACGTGGGTCTCAAAGAAGATGCGACCCGCCGGTGTGAGAATTTCTTGCACCCGTTTGCCGATCAACCCATCGACGGCATGGCCGAGCCAGTTCAGGACCGTTGCGTTGGCGCGAACGATTGCGCCCTCGGAGTTGAGCGTCAGGTAGCCGCAGGGCGCGTTTTCATACAGCTCGTCGAGCGTCTCCTCCGGGGGCTGGTTCTGCTGATGGGCGTCGCCTGACATAATCATTCCGCGAGATAGTGCCGGATCGACGCAATCGTCTCGCTGGGGGCACTCATATGCGGACAATGGCCGGTGGCTTCCATCAAGTGAAGTTCTGCATTCGGCATCTGAGCAGCGACATAATGGCCGACTTCACTTGGTGCGATCATATCGCCGCGTGTCTGCAGGATCAGCGAAGGCGTCGTGCAGCGGGGCAGGTCCGCGCGATTGTCGGACAGGAAGGTGACGCGCGCGAAATGCCGCGCAATCTCAGGATCCGTCCGACAGAAGCTGTTGCCGAGCTCCACACCGAGTTCGGGGCGATCCGCATTGCCCATGATCGCCGGCGCTACCTGTCGCGACCAACCGAGAAAATTGCTGTCGACGACCTCGAGAAGCTCGTCGATGTCGGTGCGCGAGAAACCCCCGACATAGCCTGGTTTGTCGATATAGCTGGGCGAGGGGCACACCATGATTAGCGACGAGAAGCGGTCGGGTGCCTCGATGGCTGCGATCAGGCCGATCATGGCGGCAACCGAGTGGCCGACGAAGATCGCGTCGGTCACCTCGAGTTCCTCAAAGATTTCGAGCAGGTCCCGGGCGTACCCCTGCAAGCTGTCGTATCGGTTGGGATCGAACGCTGAAAGGTCGGAATTTCCGGCACCGACGTGATCGAAGGCGATGGTTCGATAGGATTCTTCGAAGGTTGGTCGGACGGCGTTCCAGGCGAATTGGTCGCAACCGAACCCGTGGGCGAACACCATGGTCCGTGGACCCGATCCGGCAACGCTCACATTATTTCGTTGAAGAACGCTCAAGCTTTGCCCCTCTGCACCAGGCCGACAGTGTGGCAGAAAAACGCGTGCGATGCAGTTTGGATCAACCTATTCAGCGGATACCCTTTACCCCCAGCATGGCTGCAATGGTCGAAAGGACGCGCCCACTTTTCCCGCCACGCAGCGCGACGATCCATACGCGAAAAATTCTTTAGCTTGCAATTGGAGGGTCTTGACGGAAAAAACAGGCTTTCCTAATTGCGTATCGCCGGGCGCCGTTCGGGTCCGGTGGGACATAGAGGGTGCCGGCTCTCTCCGGTGCTCCTGATGCCCAGATCGCTTCTTAAGGAGGGTTTGGATATGAGGACCAACTTCGACTTCACCCCGTTTCGTCGTTCTACGGTCGGCTTCGACCGCTTGTTCGATCTGCTCGAGACCGGGCAGCGCGCAGAGACCGCGGACAGCTATCCGCCGTTCGACATCGTTCGCGATGACGAGGACAGCTACCGGATCACGCTCGCCGTGGCCGGGTTCCGACCCGACGAAATCGAGATCGTCGCCCAGCAGAACCAGCTCATTGTCACCGGCAGCAAGGCCGAAGACAAGGAGCACGGTGCCTATCTCCACCGCGGCATTGCCGCGCGGCCGTTCGAACGGCGCTTCCAGCTCGCCGATTTCATTGAGGCGGGAAATGCTCGGTTCGAACATGGCCTGCTCAGCATCGAGCTGAAGCGCGTTGTCCCTGAAGCCATGAAGCCTCGCAAGATAGAGATCGGAGGTGGCAGCCCTGCCAACGATCAGATCGAAGCGCCCAAGGACCAGAACCGCGACGCCGCCTGATCGGCGAAACGATTCCCCCGGTGCCGTCATCCCGGCGCCGGGGATTGCTCGTAGCGGGCTGACGCCCGCTCTCATTGCACATGGCCGGCCTGCTACCCGACCGGCAAAAAGTCAGGGGTCACCGCCGCTTTGGGTACCAGCGGC
>CAZZZX010000076.1:0-9289 GCA_964658585.1 uncultured Novosphingobium sp. | reverse complement strand
AATTGAAGAACAGCAGCACCGCGATCAGCACCAGGCTGATCGGTACCACGATCGCCGATGAGCGCATCGCCGCCATGCTCCAGCTCATCAACCTCGGCTACGTCCGCAACGGGTATCTCAACTCGGGCGTGCTGCTCGAACGCCAGTCGCTCGATGCGGGCGACGGCATCCTCCGGCTGAGGCTCGTCCTCGGCCGGCTCGCGCCGCCCGCGACGGGGGGCGGGCCGATCGCGGTCACCTGGCGGAACGGGCATCGCCGGGGCCTGAGCGATGCCTATGTCGATCATCGTCTCGCCGCCGCGCAGGACGTCCCGCTCGATCTCGCCGCCGTGGAGCGCGACTTCCGGGTGCTCGCCGACGATCCGGCCATCCGTACCGTCAACGCCAACATCCTGCCCGGCGCGCACCCGGGGGAGGCGGCGCTCGCCGTGGCGGTCGATCCGGCGGCGCGTTTCGATCTCTATGGCGGGGTCGCCAACAGCCGCTCGCCGAGCGTCGGCGGCGAGCGCGCCTCGATCGGTGCGTCGGTGCGCAACGTCCTCAGCCCGGGCGATCTGCTGAACGGCGAATATGGCTCGACCTCGGGCGTCACCGATTTCTCGGGCGGTTACTCCGCCCCCCTGCTCGGGCCGGGTGGCGGCTTTTCCGTCAATGGCGGCTACAACAACGCGGCGGTCATCGACCGGCCGCTGGTGCCGCTCGATATCCATTCGCGCGAATGGTATGTCGAGGGCGGCCCGACCAAGCGCCTGTTCGCAAGACCGCTGCTGCCCGGCGACCTGCCCGGCACCTGGCATCCCGCCGAGACCGCGACGGTCGGGCTGCTCGTCGTCCACCGGCACCTGACCAGCACGCTGCTGGGCGAGCCCTTCTCGTTCAGTCCCGGCGCCGCCGACGGCCGCACCGACTATACGGCGCTCCGCTTCACCGGCAACTATACCCGGCGCTCGCCCGATACGGTGCTCGCACTGGCGGTGACCGGCACCGTGGGGATCGACGGCACCCGATCGAAGCCGCCCGGCGCGGTCACGCCGAGCACCGCCTTCACCGCCCTCCTCCTCCAGGCCAATTACGCGCACCGGCTCGACAGCCACCAGCTCGAGCTGCGGCTGCGCTTCGCCGGCCAGGCGTCGGGGGGCGTGCTCTATTCGCCCGAGCGGTTCGCGATCGGCGGCGTGGACACGGTACGCGGCTATCGCGAGAGTCTGCTGCTCGCCGACGAGGCGGCGGTCGGCTCGATCGAACTCGCCCGGCCCGTCCATCTCGGCCGGCCGGCGAGCCGCGGGTTCGATCCCGGCGCCTTCACGCTCGCCGGCTTCGTCGACGGGGCGCTGGCGCACAACCGCGTCCCGCCCCAACCCGCACCCGATCATATCGCATCGGTCGGTGCGGGTCTCGACTGGACACCCGCCCCCGGCATCTTCGCGAGCTTCGCCTATGGCTATGCGCTCAGGCATGTCCGCGCCACCGGGATCCGGAACATCCAGGACCGCGGCATCGAGTTCCGCGTCGTCGTCCATCCGCTGCAGCTCTTCAGGGCGATCGCGCGCTAAGGGTCGCCGCGGATCAGGTGAGGTCGAGCGCGATCGGTCGCGTGCCCGGAAACACCGAACCGAGCCGGTCGCCGCCGAGCCCGAACTGGCGCTGGACGATCCCGCCGATCAGCCCGCGATAATCGGTCAGCACGGGCAGATCGCGCTGCTGGTTGAGCGTCTCGGCCGCGATCCGCACCTGCGGCCCGGCCATCCGGCCGCCGCGGACGCCGCCGCCCAGCACCCAGTAGACGCTGCCATGGCCGTGATCGGTGCCCTTGTCGCCATTCTCGCGGAACGTCCGCCCGAATTCGGAGACCACCACGACGGTGGTGTCGCGCCATGCGTCGGGGCCGATCTCTTCGCAGAAACCGGCGAGCCCGCGTCCCAGTTCGCCGATCCGGCCGGCGAGATAGCCTTGCGCGCCGCCCTGGTTGACGTGCGTGTCCCAGCCGCCGACATCGACGAAGGCGAGGTCGTACCGGTCGCGCATCAGCGTGCCGATACGACGCGCGGAGAGTTCGAACCCCTTGGAGGTGACCGCGCCGCGGCTGGCCTGCGTCATCTCGTCGGCGAGCGACCTGAACACCGTCTCACGCGTCGCGAAGCCCTCGGCGACCGAGCTCGAAAGACCGCCGTCCGCCCGACTGTCCCGGTACATCGCCTGGATCAGCTTCGCCTCGCGCGGGTCGATGGTCGGCTTGAGGTTGCCGTTGAGCGCGATGTTGGGGATCGGCCGGCCCGCCGCACCCTGGAAGCAGAGCGGAACCTGATCGGAAAAGGCGATCGGTTCGTCCGCACCGAGCGCGGCCGCCAGCCGCGCCATGAAACCCGAGCGGAAATCGCGCGAACCCGAAATCGGCTGGCCGAGCTCGATCGTATCCTGCGTCTCGAAATGGCTGCGGCTCATGTCGTCGGTGCCCGCGAACGGCACGAACGCGATCTGTTTCGCCTGCCACAGCGGATAGACGCTGTCCTTGAGCGCCGGGTGCAGCGCCCAGTCGCCGTCGAGCGGCAGCGCGGCATCGGGATTGGCGGGATCCGGCGCCGCCAGTCCGATCGTCGGGCGCGCCTGGTGATAGAAGTCGCTGCCGACCGGGGCGACGATGTTGGCGGCATCATAGGCGCCGCGCAGGAAGACGAGCAGCAACCGTCCCGATCCGGCGGCGGGTGTGGCGAACGCGCGGCCGGCGATCACCAGCGGGGCGAAGGCGGCCGCGGCCTTGAGCAGATCACGACGATGCATGGCGCAGATCTCCTTCAACGGCGCATGAATTCGGGGGACGAGAGATACAGCGTGTTCCACTCCTGCGGCGAGGTCGCCTGCGCCAGCACCGTCGCGGTCGCCGGGCTCAGCCGCTGCTGGAGCGACTGGAAGAACAGCGCATTCTGGATCTGCGGGAAGGCGGGCTGCTCGGGGGCGGCGCCGTCGCGCGGCTTGAACAGCCCGGCCGCCCCGCCGCCGATCGATCGCGCGATCTCGAACCGGGTCTCCATCTGTCCCGGCCCCGACCAGGCGGACGACGCCATCGCATAGCCGTCGGGGGTCTCGTGCGCGAACAGTCCCTCGCCCATCCGCTGAAGCCAGCCGGACAGCGGATCGGTGTTGAGGATGGTGCGCCCGTCATAGGCGAGCCGCACCGCCGATATCGCATAATGGGCGGGATCCTTGAACGTCCGGCCGAGCGACGCCCTGAACTCGGGCGAGCGGAACAGCGTACGCAGCACCGCGGCGATGTCGCCCCGGCTGTGCTGGAACGTCGCCGCCATGCGATCGACGAGCGCGGCGGGCGGCGCATCGCCTACGAAATAGGTCGCGATCTGGGACGAGACGTGATGCGCGGTCGCGGGCGCGGCGGCGATCAGGTCGAGCGCGTGGTCGACCTCGTCGAAGCCGCTGCCGCGGATCGTATGCCCGAGGAACTGCTTGTCACCGAAATCGTGACGCGCCGGGTTGAACTCGAACAGCCCGGCACGGACGTAGAGCGGCTGCCATTGCGGCTTGAGCCGGGGCGCGTCGGGCTTGAGGTCGATGCCGACGCCGGTGAGGATCCGCGCCAGTTCCTGCACGTCCTTCTGGGTGTAGCCCGAGCCCACCCCCATGGTGTGCAGCTCCATGATCTCGCGGGCGTAATTCTCGTTGACGTGCCCGGCGGCGTTCTGGTCGTTGTCGAGATAGCGCAGCATCGCGGGGTGGCGCAGCGTCGCCTCGAGCAGGTCGCGGAAGCGGCCGAGCGCGTTCGGCCGGATCGCCTGATCCTCGTAATCGCCGACCATCGCGCGGATGTCGCGCTTGCCGGCCTGGACGTTGAAGTGGTTGAACCAGAACCAGGTCATCTGCTCGCGCAGCTGGTCGGGCGCATAGAGATCGCGCAGCAGCGAGCGGGATTGCGCCTCGCGGCCGAGTTCGTTCATCGCCTTGGTATAGGCGTCGCGTGCGGCCTTCTTCTGGTCGGGATCGGCGAGCGCGTTCGCCGCCTTGTTCTGCGCGTCCATGTCGACGGCGATCCGCGCCAGCGGCTCGCGCGAGATTCGCATCGCGTCGATCTGCGCCTGCGCCGGCGCCGGCAGCAGCGACGGCGGTGCGCGCAGCTGCGCCTCGACGAACCGGGACGTGCCGCCGGCCGCCAGCCGGTTCACCGCGACGCCGTCGACGCCCCAGGTCAGTCGATCGAGCAAGGCGATGTCGGCGTGAACCGTCCCGGCGTGCGCCGGAAGCGCCATCATGCTGCCGAGGACGACCGCGACCGCGCAGCGCAGATCGGTTCGGAAGCATAGCCTGCGCATCAGGAGTTCGCTGATCGCCATAAGCTCGACGCCACCTCGCCGACCGATCCGTCGGCACCGTCGTCATGCGCGCCCGGACATGAACGGCCACCGAATTAACCGCGGTCGCGCCCCGGCATGATCGCCGCGGCGAGCCGGGCGGACGATCGCCCCGATCGGTACGGCGGGGCTAATTCGCTTGCCGATGCGGCGCCTGGCTGACTAATTCCGGGCGAATGGTCAAACCCCTCCCGATCCGCGACGCGCTGCTCGACCAGACCATCGCGATGGTCGCGCAGGCGGGATTGGAAAGGATCTCGCTGCGGACGATCGCATCGCTCGCGGGCTGCAGCACCGCGGTGATCTTCCAGCACTATCAGGGCAAGGCCGGATTGCTCGCCGCCGCGCTCGAACGAGCGCTGGCGCGCGACGCCGCCGCCCATGCTGCGCTCATCGACCAGACCCGAGATCTGCTCAAGAGCCACGCCGCGGCGTCGGATTTCGTCGCAAGCTATGTCAGCCTGCGCGCCGGGCAGGACGTGCCGCGCTTCTGGTCGGAGATCCTGTTCAAATCGAAGCAGCTTCCCGACGCAACCCCCTATCTGGCGCGCTGGCACGCGATGCGGGCCGACTTCTGGCAGCGCGCGTTCGCCGATCCCACCGGCGAGGGCGCGCTCGCCGCGATGATCGCCGGCTATGTCGTGATGGAAGAAGTCTACGCCTATCCGCTGGCGAACGACGTCCAGTATCAATTGCTGCTGCGCGAGACGACCCGCGCGCTCACCGCGGCGTCGTTCGGCCCGCAGGCGGTGTCCGGCCGCGCGCCCACCATCAGTGCGATCCTCGACAAGGCTCCGCTGCCCTCGGCTTCGACGCAGACGACGGCCTTCGCGATGCGCGAGCAGCTGCTGGATCATGCCATCAGGGCGATCGTGGACAACGGCATCGGCACCGTCAACCAGCGGACCCTGACCGAGAAGGCCGCGGTCTCCTCGTCGATGATCGCCTATCACTTCGACAACATGAAGAGCTTCGTCAACGAGGCGGTGTGGCGGGCGCTGGTCCATGGCATCCCGCACGAGCTCGATCCCAACCGCCGGGATTCGGTGATGCCGACATCGATGGCAGGCTGGTTCGACACGCTCGATCTGCATGTCCGCCCGAGTGCGGGCGACACCCCGGCCGGCTTCTACACCGGCTTCGCCCGCATCACCGGTCAGGCCTGCCTGCTGGCTGACTCGCGATCCTCCCTCATGCCTCTGGTCCAGCATCTGCGCGCGCTGGAGGGCTGGGGGACGTATCGCGTCAGCCAGTCGATCGATCCGGCCGGCGGCATGGTCGCCCGCGATCAGGCGGCGGCGTTCGGCATGTGGATCAAGGCCGAGGCGGTTCTGCGCGAGGCGGGTCTCTGCGATCCGGAAGACGGTGCCGCAGACATTGCGCGCGTCGCCCGGCGCATCTTTCCCGACGCGCTCTGAGCGTTCCGACTCCGCGCCGTGGCGCCACCGCCGCGGGCCACCCGCTATCACGATTCCTCATCTAAAACGATGTATCGGACCTTTCATCTCCATAACATGTTGATCAGGATAGATATTATGATCCGTAAACCTGTTATGCATAACGCGCGATCGGCTTGATTTCCGAGCGTAACGGGATTACCCATCGTGATCGGAGCGCGATGGTCTGCCGCCGCTACCGAGTAAGAACAAAAAGGCAGGCGAACGGACGGGCGCACCGACCGGGAGAGTGAGCGGTATGCGGGTCCTTCGGGGCTCCAGCCGGACCTCCTGCGGCAAGCGACCGCCGCCGGAGGGAGGGATGCATGTTCAAGGACTCGAAGGCCCTGTTGTTGCTGGGCACCGCCGCTACGCTGGTCGCGCTATCGGGCCACGCCGCCGCACAGGCGCCGCTGCCGCCTGCCGCGCCGCCGCCCGCATCCGCATCTGACGCGACGCCCCCCGGTGGTGCGACGACCGGCGAGATCATCGTCACCGCGCAGCGCCGGTCGGAGAGCCTTCAGCGTACGCCGGTCGCGGTCGCCGTCCTCAGCGCCCAGACGCTTCAGAAGCAGGCGATCGTGTCGGAAGCCGATCTCCAGATCGCCTCGCCCGGTCTCACCGTGCGTGCCGGCCAGAATTCCAACCAGCTCAACTATGCGATCCGCGGCCAGTCGCTCGATGCCTTCAGCAATACCCGGCCCGGGGTCGTCGCCTATGTCGACGAGGTCCAGATCGGCGGCGACGGCGGCGCGACGGCGTTCTACGATCTCCAGTCGATCCAGGTCCTCAAGGGGCCGCAGGGCACGCTGTTCGGTCGCAACGCCACCGGCGGCGCGGTGCTGTTCACCACGGTCAAGCCGGACAAGGATTTCGGCGGCTACATCAGCGGCAGACTGGGCAATTACGACCTGAAGCAGATCGAGGGCGCGCTGAACGTACCGTTCGCCGAAGGCCGGGTGCGCGCGCGGATCGCCGGCTTCTACGAGAATCGCGACGGTTACCAGCAGGACCTGTTCAAGGGGCACCGCGTCGGCGATGTCGATCGCTTCGGCCTGCGCGGCAGCCTGACCGCGGACCTGACCGAGACGCTGCGCAACGAGCTGGTCGTCGACTATCTCCACTCGAACGGATCGAACCTGTCCAACCTGATCGACACGCTCAATCCGAACGGTCCGGTGCCGGTCATCGCGCTGACCGCGTTCGGCGACCAGCCGACGTTCAACGCGATCATCAACGCCTTCACCGGCGGAGCGGCGGGTTGCAATCAGACCACCAACAATTGCGCCGCCGCCTTCGCCGCGGCCAATCCCAAGCTCGATCCGGGTGGCATCGCGTCCTACCTGCAGACCCAGAAGGAGCGCGGCCCCTACAAGATCGAATCCGACGGGCCCAACAAGTATCGCGGCCGCAACACGATCGTCTCCAACATCACCACGCTCGACGTCGCCGACGACACCCAGGTGAAGAACATCTTCGGCTTCACGCATCTCGATACGTCGATCTTCGGCGACATCGACGGCTTGCCCTATGGCATCGACGACAATGGCGCGACCGGCAAGCTGGACCGGACCCGGCAGATCTCCGACGAGCCCCAGCTGCTCGGCAAGGCGTTCGGCGGCAGGCTGTCCTATGTCGTCGGCGCGTTCCTGTCGAACGAGCGGAAGACGCAGCGGATCGGCACCTATCTGTTCACCGGACTGCCGATCGCCGCCGTTCAGATCGCCTCCGGCCGCACCACCACCACGACGGCGGCGGGTTACGCACAGGGAACCTACGATCTGGAGAGCGCGACCGGCATCAAGGGCCTGGGCGTCACCGGCGGGCTTCGCTACACGTATGAGAAGATCAAGTACGACGTCCTTCACGACGATCAGTATTACGTGAACCCCGCGCCGGGATACGTCTTCGATCAGCACAAATCCTACGGCAACGTCAGCTGGACCGTGGGCCTGCAGGATCAGGTCAATTCCAACCTGCTGCTCTATGCGGTGTCGCGCCGCAGCTATCGCAACGGCGGCTACAACGTCATCGCCGCACCGATCGAGGGTCTGGGCAGCGTCAACGGCGGCAACGGCTTCGGCAAGGAGACGGTGACCGACGGCGAACTGGGCATGAAGCTGCGCGATCGGCTCGGCACCATGCCGGTCCAGTTGAACGTCGCGGTCTACCGCAACTGGATCAGGGACAATCAGCGCGTCGCCTACGCGCTGCTGCTCGGTGCGCCCGCCGCGGTGGCGGTCAACGTGCCGAAGGCCCGCGTCCAGGGGGTCGAGCTGGACGGCTCGCTGCGCCCGACCGACTGGCTGACGCTGGGCGGCTCGCTCAATTACACCGACGCCAAGTTCACCAGCAACCAGAGCCGGATCGCGGGCGGCAACGTCGTCGTGTTCGGCACCTATCCCGATACGCCCAAATGGTCCGGATCGGTGTTCGGCGAAGTGTCCGTTCCGGTCGGCGGCGCGAGGAGGGCATCGTTCCGATCCGAATTCTACGACCAGTCGAAATTCTACTATACCTCGACCGGCAACACCAACCCGGGCGCACAGATCGCCGGTTACGGTATCGTCGATTTCCGGCTCGGCCTCGACGACGATGCAGCGGGCTGGTCCGTCACCGCCAACCTCAAGAACGCGTTCAAGAAGGTCTATTATGTCGGCGGCATCGCGACCGGCGAGCTGTTCCAGTTCAACACCGTGGTCCCGGGTTCGCCGCGCACCTTCCTGGTCGAGGCGCGGTTGAAATTCTAGCGTCGGCGCCCCTCGATCCGCCGTATCCAGCGTCAACGCCCGCAGGGACGACACCATGATCCAGCATTCGGACTTCGGCTACCACCCGTGCGATCCCAAGGAGATCGCGTGGACCGAGACCCTCTTCATGATCTTCTCGGTGCCCGAGGCGGGGATCAGCGGAAACCTCTACACGCTGGCACGCCCCAACCTGGGCGTCTGCCACAGTTCGATCGAGATCCACAAAGGCTTCTGCCTGGAACCTTGGAAGATCCATCACAACGATTCGCAGATGCACCTGGCATGTCCGCCGGACTTCGCCGACTTCGAGCTCGCCAACGGGTTGTGCTTCAAGGCGCATGACGAGCGGCGCTCCCGGTTCACCTACACCTCGCTCGACGGCAATTGCGCGTTGGCGCTCGATTTCGAGGCGGTGTGCGATCCGTTCGATCCGCACGACCCTGCGCACAATCCGCTGATCGGCACGGCGCAGGTCGCGGGCTATGACGGCTGGAACAATGGCCATATGGAAAGCAAGGGCCGGATCGGCGGCTGGCTCAAGCTGCGCGGCAAGGATTATCGCGTCGACTGCATCGACGGAATGGACAAGAGCTGGGGCGTCCGTCGCGACTGGGGCAACAAGGGCGCGACCTGGGTTCAGGTCGGCCTCGGCGATGATCTCAACGCCTTCATGGTGTTCGGGCTGCGCTTCGAGAACAAGGAGGTCGTCTACGGCCCCTTCAACTACGGCTTCGTCGCGGTGGGC
>CAZZZX010000075.1:5248-9290 GCA_964658585.1 uncultured Novosphingobium sp. | reverse complement strand
GTGCCGACGCGCGGCGTGCCGACGCTGATCTTCATCACGCTCGTCATCCTGTTCGCGCTCGCCACGCTGTCGCTGCTCGACCAGATGCGCAACACCATCCTCCAGCGCGCCGCGATCGCGCTCGACGACGCGTTCGGCCCCAAGCTGGTGCGCATGACGCTGACGGGGCGACCCGGCGATCCGCCGCAGGCGCAGGTGATGCGCGACTTCGATCAGGTCAAGTCGATGCTGGCGAGCCCGTCGCTGGGCGCGCTGTTCGATCTGCCCTGGGCGCCGATCTACATCATCGTCGCGACGATCATCCACTGGCTGCTCGGCCTCGCGACGCTGATCGGCGCGGCCGTGCTGCTGGTGCTCGCCATCGCCAACGATCGCGCGACGCGCGCCGCCGCCAGGACCGCGACCGAGCGCGCCACCAACACCTATGGCGCGCAGGAGGCGCTCGCCGGATCGATCGACACGATCCGCGCGCTCGGGATGCGCGAGGCGCTGGTCCGCCAGTTCGTTTCCGCACGGCTGGCGTCGGCGGCACCCGGCCGTGCCTCGCAGGCGACCTCGAGCCGCTATTCGGGGACGATCAAGTTCGCACGCCTGTCGCTCCAGTCGACCGCGCTCGGCATCGGCGCCTTCCTCGCGATCAACGACCTGATCTCGTCGGGCGCGATCATCTCGGCGAGCGTGCTGATGTCGCGCGCGCTCGCGCCGATCGACCAGGTGGTCGGCGGCTGGCGCGCGTTCGGCGATGCGCGCGGCGCGCTGGCACGGCTCAACGAGTTCGTCGGCAAGACCCCCGACATCGACACCCGCACCTCGCTGCCGCGCCCGCGCGCGCGGCTCCAGGTCGAGAATGCCAGCGTCGTCTCGACGACGATGGATCGCTTCATCCTCAACAATATCAGCTTCGCGGTCGATCGCCCCGCGATCGTCGCGGTCGTCGGGCCGAGCGGCGCGGGCAAGACCACCTTGCTCCAGGTGCTCGCCAACGCGCGCGATCCCGATCGCGGCGCGGTGCGGCTCGACGGCGCCAAGCATGGCGACTGGAACAGCGAGGAGCTCGCGCATCACATCGGCTATCTGCCGCAGGACAGCCTGCTGCTGTCGGGGACGATCAAGGACAATATCTCGCGCTTCCAGTCGCAGCTCGGCGACGATGTCGACGGGCGCACCATCGACGCGGCGACGCGGGCGGGCGCGCACGACATGATCCAGCGCCTGCCGGCGGGCTACGACACCGTGCTCGGGGCGCGTGGCAAGGGGCTCTCGGCGGGCCAGCAGCAGCGCGTCGGGCTGGCGCGCGCGCTCTACGGCGATCCGCTGCTGCTCGTCCTCGACGAGCCCTATTCCGCGCTCGACGCGGAGAGCGAGGCGCGGCTCATGGCGACGCTCGCCGCGCTGCGCGCCAAGGGGTCGATCGTGGTGGTCGCGGCGCACAAGAACGCGATCATCAACGCCTCCGACTTCCTGCTGGTGCTGCGCGACGGCGGCCTGCAGAGCTTCGGGCCGACCCAGGCGGTGATGGCGGCGATGCAGCAGGCGCAGCAGCAGTCGCGTAACGAAGTGGTGCCGACGACATGAACGACCAGAGCGGAAACCTCGTCCCCGCCCAGCCCGATCGCGAGCCCGCGGCGTGGCGTCGCGAGCTTTCGGCGCTGCTCGTCCCCGCCGACCAGCAGAGCGGGCCCGGCGACCCGCGCCGCCCGATCCGCATCGGCATCATCGCGGTGGTGCTGTTCTTCGTGGTGTTCCTCGGCTGGGCGGCGATCGTGCGGCTCGACGCGGCGATCACCGGCCAGGGCTTCGTCGTCGTCTCGGGCAACCGCAAGGCGGTGCAGCATCGCGACGGCGGCATCGTCGACAAGCTGCTCGTGCGCGAGGGCGACGAGGTCAAGGCGGGGCAGGTGCTGCTCACGCTCGACGACGATGAACTGCGCGCCAAGGAGCGCTCGACCGCGAGCCAGGTGATCGCGCTCCAGGCGTACAAGGCGCGTCTCACCGCCGAGATCGAAGGCATCCCGACGATCCACTTCCCCGATTATTTCAAGACGCTGAGCGGCGAGGACCGCGAGGACGCGCAGGTCAACATGGCGGTCCAGCAGAAGGAATTCTCGGTCCGCCGTCTGGCGCTGGTCACCGAGAAGAACGTGCTGACCGAACGCAAGTCCGAGCTGCGCCACCAGGCGGCGGGCGATCAGGCGCAGGTCTCCGCCGCGGAGAGCCAGGCCGCGCTGATCCGCGACGAGCTCACGGGGATGCGCTCGCTCCAGAGCCAGGGCTATGTCGCGATGTCCAAGGTCCGCGAGCTCGAGCGCGCCGAGGCGCAGTACGAAGGCGCGCGCGGCGAATATTCGGGCAACGTCGCCAAGGGCATGGCCTCGATCGGCGAGGCCGAGGTCCAGTCGATCTCGCTCGACAAGAACCAGGCCGCGGACGCCGCGCAGCAATTCCGCGAGGCCGATCTCAAGCTCGCCGATCTCGAGCCGCAGCTCGCCTCCTATCGCGCGCAGATCGCACGCACGATCATCCGCGCACCGGTCTCGGGCCAGGTCGTCGGGCTCAAGGTGTTCACCGCGGGCGGCGTGATCGCGGCGGGCGAGACGCTGATGGAGATCGTGCCGACGCACGAGGATCTCGTCATCAGCGCGCGGATCGAGCCCGGCGACATCGACGGGCTGCATGTCGGCCAGAAGACCGAGATCCGCATCCCCGCCTTCCACAATCGCGGCCTGCCGATCCTCAACGGCATCGTCTCCAAGGTCTCGGCCGACCGGCTGACCGACGAGAAGACCGGCAAGAGCTATTTCGAGGTCGAGGCGACGGTGCCCGCATCCGAGCTCAAGGTGATGCGCGACGTGCGCGGCAGCAAGACCGATCTCATCCCCGGGCTGCCCGTCGACATCGTCGTGCCCCAGCGCAAGCGCACCGCGCTGGATTACCTGTTCGAGCCGGTCAACCAGGCGGTCTGGCGCTCGGGCCGGGAGCAATAGCGGCCAAGACGCCGCGTCTCATCGTTGGTCGGTCGGCGCGGTCTCGAACACCGCGCGGTACGGGGCGCTCGCGAGATAGGTGCGTGCCAGACGCTGAATATCGGCGGGCCTGACAGCGGCGAGATCGGGCACGCGCGAGCGGATGGTGTCGAGCTGGCGCGCGTCTTCGTCGACACCGACCAGCGTGGACGCCCAGTAGTTGGTGACGTAGAGTTGGTGGCGGCTCGCATCGAGCAGCGGCGTCCGCGCCCGGTCGAGCTCGGCGAGCGAGACCGGCGTCTTCGCGAGATCGGCGACGATGCCGGTCACGGCGGCGAAGAATTGGTCGGTCTTAGCGGGCGTCAGCTCGACCTCGGCGGCGATCGCGCCATAGGACGCGAACAGCTCGGACTGGTCGACGAGCACGGTCGGCGAATAGGTCAGCCCGTCCTTTCCACGCAGGCCGTCAAGCAGGCGCTCTTCCACGATCTTGGCGAGCACTTGTAGCACGCGCGAATCCGCGGTGCTGGCGAAGAAGCCTGGGGTCGGCCAGGCGGCGACCGCGACCGCGTCGCTCGGGCTGCCATGGTCGGCGACGATCACGGGCTTGGCCGGCACGGTCGGGAAGCGGGCATCGCGCGCCGTCGGACGGGGACCGCACGGCGGCAAAGCGCCGATCGTCGTGCGCGCCGCTTCGATCGCGCGATCCACGCTCATGTCGCCGACGATCACGAGATTGAGCGGGCCGGCCAGCGCCGGCCGCAGGATCGCAGCCAAGTCCTCGGGCCGGCTCGCAGCGAGTTCGGCCGCCGACGGCACCGAGGACCAGCGCCGGTCGCCGTCATGTAGCAGCGTCGCGAGATCGCGGGCCGACGCGAGGGACGCCGAAGAGTCGGTCTGCGTGAGCACTGACGGTTCCAGAGACCGCGCCTTGGCCAGCGCGTCCCCCCGGAACGCGGGATCGGCGACATACGCGGTGAGCAGCTGCGCCTCCGTGCCGAGATCGGCATCGCCGGTCTCGCCACGAAGCTCGAACCGACTTTCCGAGACCGAGAGCGACGCGCCGACACGGCGGCGGG
>CAZZZX010000075.1:0-5238 GCA_964658585.1 uncultured Novosphingobium sp. | reverse complement strand
ATCGCCTCGGCGATGTCCGACGCTGAGGCCTTGCCGAGCCCGCCCAGCACGAAGGTCTGGCCGGCACCATCGACCAGCCAATAGGAACGCGCGAGCGTCGCGGGCAGTCCGGCGAGGCCGCGGCCGAAATCGAGACTGAGCAGGATCTGGTCCTTGGGCTCGGCCACCGGCTTGACGGTCACGCTGTTGCCGTTGGCGAAGCGGACGATGGTGACGGCGAGATCGGGCACGTCTTTGCGCTCGACGATGCGGCCGGGAGTCCCGAAGCCGGTATAGGGCCAGACGGCCGCGGTCGCCTGCGGCACCGCCGCGAGCGGGCGCTGCGCGGCCTCCGCCAGCGCGGTCCGCAGCCCCGCCTCGCCGCCCACCGGCGCGGCCTCGCCCGAGACGAAGACCAGCGGCCCCGCGCCGGCGAACATGCGCGCCGCCGAAGCCGCGATATCGGCGGGCGTCAGCGCGGCGAGGATCTTCGCGACGTCCGCCGCCTCCTGCGCGGGCGTCGTGAAGACGGTGTTCGACGTGATCGACGCCAGGATGCCGCTCGCCAGGTCGGTCGTATCTCGTGTCGGCGCGTTGGCGACCGACAGCGCGAGGCGCGCGCGTGCGTTGACGACCGCGCGGTCGAGCTCGGCCAGCGATACGCCGAACCGGGCCAGCCGCCGCTCCTCGACCAGCGCCGCCGCTAGCGCGGCATCGACCCGGCCCGGCTTGGGAAGCGTTGAGAGCGTCGTCACCAAGGCCGAATGATAGAGCGCGCCCGCGCTCACCGACGCGCTGACGAACGGGGTCTCCGGCCGCTCTCCGAGCCGGGCGAGCCGTGCGTCGAGGATGGCGGCGGTGATCGCCGCGGTCATGTAGCGTCGCTCGCGCGCCAGCGTGTCGGCGCTCGAGTCATAATCGGACACCCAGTCCGCCTCGGCGGTGCTCGGCGCGCCGGGTTCGATGAAGAGGCGGATCTGCTCGCCGCGGGGCTGGACATGACCCTGGTCGGCCGACGGCGTCGCGGGCCGCTTCGCCTGCCAGTCGCCGAACAGGCTCTCGATGTCCTTTTCCGCCTGGTCGCGGTCGATCGCGCCGGTGACGACCAGGCTGGTGTCGTCGGGCCGGTAATGCGCCTCGTAAAAGGCGCGCAGCGCGGCCGGCGTGGCGTTGGTGATCCCTTCGAGCGTACCGATCGTCCAGCGCGTCGGCACCGGCTGGCCGGCGAGCAGGAACGCGACGCGCGCCTCCGCCGAGCGTTCGGCCGGATCGTCGCGCACCCGTCGTTCCGACAGCACGACGCCGCGCTCCGCGGTCAGCGCCTCGGGCGTGATGAGCGCGCGGTCCACAGCCTCGCGCAACAGGAACAGACCCGAGGCGAGCGGCTGCCGGTTCCCGGCGGGCAGATCGAGCCCGAACACCGTCTCCTCGGGCATGGTGTTGGCGGTCGTGTCGGTGCCGAGCGCCAGTCCCATCTGCTCGAGCGAGGTGGCGAACTGCCCGTCGGGCACGTTCCGGCTGCCACGAAAGGTCATGTGCTCGATCAGATGCGCATAGCCGCGCTGCCCGTCGGTCTCATCGAGCGCGCCGGCACCGATCCGCAACCGGATCGAGACCGCGCCAGCGGGTAGCGTGTTGCGCATCAGCGCGTAGCGCATCCCGTTGGCGAGCCGGCCATAGCGAACGGCGGGGTCCGCGGGCGGGCCCGTCGTATCGGCGACATCGATCGGCGGCGGCGGCGGCGGCGTTGGTGCCGGCACGGACCGAGCAATCGGAAACGCGAAAATCCGCGGCGATGCGGCGCGACGAATGGGCGGATTCCAGCCGTAGCGGTTGCCCAACTGACCCGGCGCGAACGCGACCGTGATCGGTGTCGGCATGACCGCGACCGGCAACGTCCAGCGGACGCTGCTATGGTAGGTCGATGCGAGCGGTGCGCCGGCAGCGTCCAGCGGCACGACGAACCTCGCGCGTTTCCTGAGTAGGTCGCAGGTCGCGTCGTCGAGCGCGGAGACTCCGCTCGATCGGTCGACGTGGCAGGCCGTCACCGAACCGTCGGCGCCGACATCCAGCGTGAACGCGACGTCGCCGGTTCTCGCATGCTTCAGCGCGGACTGCGGATAATCGGCGGTGCCGATCCAGCTCGCCGGATCGATTGCGTTGGCATGCGGCACGGCGACCGTCGCCGCCGCAACCAACAATGCAAGCCACTGCATCACCATCCACGCGCCCCCGCCCCGCCGCCTGTCTAGGGAGCAGGCCGCTCGTTCGTAAAGGGCCGGGATCGCGCGCGCTTCATTCCGCCGCCTCTTCGAGATCCTCGGCGAGGTCCTCGGTGGCGATCGCAAGCACGTCCTGCGCGGCGACCTCAGGCAGCGCCTCGACCGAGCGCAGCTTGCGGTCCATCGCGCGGCGGCGCGGCCCTGCGCTCTCGACGGCCTTCTGCGCCTCCTCCAGCTTCTTGCCGACCTTGTCGAGCACGTCGCCGAACTTGCCGAACTCGGTCTTGACCGCGCCCAGCACCTGCCACACCTCGCTGGACCGCTGCTGGATGGCGAGGCTGCGGAAGCCCATGCGCAGCGAGACCAGCGTCGCCATGAGCGTCGTCGGCCCGGCGACGATCACCCGGTATTCGCGCTGCAGCGTGTCGATCAGCCCGGGCCGCCGCGTCACCTCGGCGAACAGCCCTTCGGTGGGCAGGAACATGATGCCGAAATCGGTCGAGTGCGGCGGATCGACATATTTGTCGCGAATGTCCGCGGCGCATTTGCGGATCGTGCGCTCGAGCCCGCGCGTCGCCTCCTCGACCGCGGCGGGATCGCCCTTCTCGGACGCCGCGATCAGCCGCTCGTAATCCTCCTGCGGCAGCTTGACGTCGATCGGCAGCCACAGCGGTGCGTCGCCGTCGCCGGGCAGCTTGACCGCATATTCCACGCGGCAGCCCGAACCGGGCTTGACCTCGACATTCTGCGCATACTGCTCCGCGGTCATCACCTGCTCGAGCAACATGCCGAGCGTGGTCTCGCCATAGCTGCCGCGCAGCTTGACGTTGGTCAGCACGCGCTTGAGGTCGCCGACCCCGGTCGCGATCGTCTGCATCTCGCCGACCGACTTGAACACGCGCTCGAGATTCTCGTTGACCGTGGTGAACGACGCGCCGAGCCGCGCCTCGAGCGTGCCCTGAAGCTTCTCGTCGACGGTGACACGCATCTCCTCAAGCTTCGCGGCATTCTCGGTGCGCAGATGATCGAGCCGCCCCTCGACCGTCTTGCGCAGCTCCTCCTGTGCGCGCGCATTGCCTTCGGTGAGCGCAGCGGTCGCCTGCGCCACCGCGGCGAGCCCCTCGCTCTGTTTGCGCGCGGCGAGCTCGAGGCTCTCGACGAGTTGCGCCGCGAGCCGGGCGAGCGTGCCCCCCACCTCCTGGCGCAGCGCCAGCGCATCCTCGCCCGCACCCTTGCGATGCTCGGTGAGCTGGGTCGCGAAGCCGTCGAGCCGGCGGGCCTGCTCGACGCCCTGCTCGCCCATGCGGACGGTCAGCCCGGTGCCGAGCTTGTCGAAGCTCTGGGTCAGTTCCTCGCGCAGCCCCTTGGCCTGCGCCTCGGTCTCGATGCGGCCGTTGCTGACCCCCTTGGTGACCTGGTCGAGCCGCTCGCCCTGCGCCTGGCCGAGCGTCGCCAGCGTCTCGGCGAGCGTCCGCGCCATGCCCTCCAGCCGGATCGCGAGATCGTCGCGGGTCAGCCGCCCGTTCGCCGACGCCTCGTCGCGGATGCCGCCGATCCCCGCGCTCACCGCGCCCTGCAGCTCGGCGAGACGCGCGCCGAGCTGATCGACCTGCCCGCGCAGCACCGCGTCGCCGCGTCCGCCCGAGCGAATCAGCAGCAGCACGGTCAGCAGAAGCGTCGCGAGGACGAGCGTGAGTAGCAGAAGGTCGAGTGGGGTCATCGGCAACACCTGACGGAGCGTGTCGGAGGATTGCCACGTTCCCTACACGTTCCGCAAGCTGCTCCTGCTTGCTCGTGCCTGTCGGGCTTCAGCCAGGGTTAATTGAACCTGGCGCGCACCGACCGGTCATAAAAGCGCAGCGGGCCATCAAAGTTTATCGCGACGTCGTATCAGGGAGGCGTTGCGCCCTGTAGCCACGTCGGCTTGCGCGAGTATCGAACACCGAAGCGCGACTTGACGTCGCTCTCCCCTTCCTGTCAAACTGATCTCTACCAAGGTGCAAAGCCATGCCGCTTTCGTCGCTGGCGGGATCCGATTTGGTATGGGCGACGGTCTTCGGTTTGTTGATCGTGTTGTTGATCATAATCGCGATCGCGGGCACTTTAACAAGCTGGGCAGCGGACGGCGGTGGCTATCCGAAGAAGTCTTTAGGCTCACTCTGACATTTGCAGATCGGCGATCGAAACGGTCACTTCGAGGCTGCTTTTGTCGTGAGCTAAGGTGCGCGCTATCGCGCGTCGGAAGAATGCCACTCCCTCCAGCGCTGCCCATGCGCGGAACTCAGCTTTCGGCGGATGGGGCGACCCGAATTGCCGCCGCAGAACGGCTGGCGGCATCAGTATCGTCCATTGCCGGCCGTTGCGTGATTCAACACCCGAAATCGTCCAAGCCTGAGAATTGTTTGCCGAGCTCATTGCCTTACCCCATCGATGAACGCCCTAGCGGCACGCATCAGGATGCAACCGCGTTTGGCGAAGACAACGCACGCGACTAAATTTGGCAGCATTCCAGCGTAGCGAACCGTAACGAATCCTATCGCTCGGGCTTTAAACGCTATTGCGGTCCGACAGCCGGACGCATTAGACTAACCTCTATGCGAGACAAACCCAAACACGGCTTGCTTGGGCCGAGCGATGTCCGGCGAGAGCTTAGAGAGGCTTTCCTCGAGATCGCGATTGTGGTCGCGGCCGCCGCTCCGACACTGATCTATCTGCATGTAACGGCTGAGCGATGAGCACGGGTCGCCCCGTAACCCGGATCGTGAGATATGATCGGCCCTTGTCACCGGCGGAACGAGCGCAGTTCGCAGCTTGGGCTGTCTGCAGCGTCTGCGAGATAATGACCGCAGGTGCATGGGCGAACGTCGGAGGCAGGCGCATCCGGGTTCCGCGTTTACATCGATGGCCGCTTAACGAGCCATGCCCAGGTAGCTTTAAAGCGGCAGACCTTAGGGGCCTTCGGAGAAGTCCCGAACCGTGAGTACCACTGCTCGAAGCCGGCGTGGTTAGCCGCCCGCTCTAATTCACGCGCGAGGAA
>CAZZZX010000074.1:0-9365 GCA_964658585.1 uncultured Novosphingobium sp. | reverse complement strand
TACGGGTCGCAATCATCCTCAGGCCTCCAGCGCGCGTTTGTGCAGGCGGGTGATGGCGTCGATCGACGACAGCAGCGCGCCCTCCATCCAGCACCCGACATAGGAGGCATGTTCGCCGGCGAGCACGATCCGGTCGTCGACCGCGACCAGCGTCTGGTAATGCGCCGCACGCGTCTCCTCGGTCCATTCCGCGCAGCAGCCGAGCGTCCAGGGGACGCGGCTCCACGCCACGGCGGCGCCGGTCATGAACTCCTTGCGATAGCTGTCGGGATGGAACACCGAACCCTGGTCGAGCGCGGTCTGGATGCGCTGCTCGGGCGTCAGCCCGGTAAGGCGCATCGCCCCCTTGCCATAGGCGAAGGCGCCGAGCAGCACACCGGGCTTGTCCTTGAAGAAATCGAAATTGGGGTAGGAGATCAGCCCGATCTCCTGGCTGGTGAAGCTGTGGCCGCCATAGATATAGGCGTCCTCCTCCCAGAAGCGGCGGCGCATCTCGAGCCCGACCTTGACCGCGCTGGCATAGGGCACCGCGCCGATCGCGGTCTGCTTCTCGCTGCTCAGATTGTTCTCGATCTGGTTGAGCACGCCCAAGGGGATGGTGCAGACGCAGAAATCGGCGCGCTGCTGCTTCGCGGTGCCGCTCGCCAGATCGGTGTAGGAGACGGTGACGCCCTGCTTGTCCTGGTGAAGCTGCGTCACCTTGGCGCCATAGGTCAGCAGCGGCGCGACCTGGCGCGCGAACGCCTTGCCGATCATCCCCATGCCGCCGACCGGCTGGAACATCGTGGTCTGGAACTCCTCGTTCATGAAGAACGCCATCTGGTCCCAGATGCGCGAATCGAGCACGTCCTTGAAAGCGAAGGGCTCGGACGGGATCGGCGCACCGTTGACGCCGCCGCCGCCGGGCCGGTCGTAGCCGCGATGCTCGGACGCGCGCAGCCCCTTCACGTAGCGCATGTCCTTGTCGAGCATCCCCCACTCGCGCAGCGCCTCCTTGAGCCGATCGAGATCCTCCGGCGTGGCGGCGCCGTCGAGCGCCCTCTGGTTGATCGCCTTGCCGAGCAGCTCGGCGACATTGCCCTCGAAATCGGCGGCCAGCGCCTTGAAGCGCTGCGGCTTGCCGCCGAACGCATCCTGCTGGTGGACATAGGCATTGTGGTTGAACTGGATGAACGGCTCGAGCTGGACGCCGAACGCCTTGCAATAGTGCAGCAGCGTGCGGTGATGATGCGGGATGCGCCACGGGCCGGGATTGAGATAGTTGCCGGGCTGGAAGCCGATCGTCTGCTTCGCGCCGCCGAGCTCGGTATAGGTGTCGCCGCCATAGAGCGACCAGTTCCGCCCGCCCGCGCGCTGCTGATATTCGAGGATCGTGACCGTGTAGCCGGCCTTGGTCAGTTCGTAGGCGGCGAGCATCCCCGCGAGCCCCGCGCCCAGCACCACGACCGACGCACCCGGCCGTGCGCCGGAGAGATGAGGCGGCCCCGCGAACTGCGTCTCGGCGGCCTGCGCCATCGTCGTCATCGCCTGGTAGAGGACCGCGCCGCCACCCATCATGCCGATCGCGGTGAGCAATTCGCGCCGCGTCGCCAGACCGCCCTCGGTGACCATGATACGACGTTCCCCCGCTCGGCCGATCAGGCGATTGTGCGGGGCGGTCCGCATCGTTGCAAACGAATTTTGCGGTGCAACATCAGCACCTCGCGCATCAGCCCGTCCGCGCTCCGCCGCTCGCTGCCGACGCCGTGGTGGACGCCGAGCAGGCGCTGCGGATCGTACGCCGCCTGTCGCAGCGCCGTCATCGCTGCGGCGATCCGCGCGAGGCGGGTCCGCGCCACGCCGAGATCGGGCGAGGCCCCAGGTCTTGGAGAAGCTGCCGAAGCCGCCGCCCTGGACATAGCGTCCGCCGCGCACCGTCACCGCATCGTGGACGTCGTGCCAGATGCATCCCGCGCCGACCGACATCGCGGCCATGGGCGCGGCGGCGCTGCCAGCTGGCGGCGACCGGGGTCGGGGGCGTCACCGCGGTCCATGCTGCGATGGTGTCGGGACCGGCCGGCTTCCGCAACCCGCGCAAGGGCGTTGCCAGCGCGTCGCCGGCGATCCAGAAGCCGACAGGCGGGGAGAAGGCACGGTGGCGGGTTTGATGGCAGGGAGGCGAACGCGGGTCGCGTTCGCGACGGTCGGACTGCTCGCGATCCTGCTCGGGGCGGCGGGGCTGCTGCTCCATCATCGTCCGCCGGCCGCCTCGCCCGGGCAGGCGGCCCCGCTCTCGCCGCCGCGTCCGCCGCCGCCGCCCTGGACCGCACCCGAACTGCGCGACCTGCTCGAAACGGTCTCGACCGCCGCGGCCGAGGGACTGCGCCCCTCCGACTATGACCGGGATACGCTCCGCGAAGCGGTCGAGAGAGGCCAAGTCCGCCGCGCCATCGACGCGATTGCCGATCGCGCCGCAGCGTCGCTCGCGCATGATTTCGCGGCCGGGCGGGTCCGCAACCGCCATCGCTTCAATTGGTATATCGACTATGCCGGGCCGGCCCCGGCCGAACTCGCCGCGCAGATCCTCGCGGCCCGCACGCAGGGGCGCCTGCAGGGCTGGCTGCACGGCCTGCTGCCCGCCGGCGCGGAATACCGCGCCCTTCGCGATGCGCTTGCCGCGACCGACGAGGCGAGCTGGCGCGACCGGATCCGCGCGAACATGGAACGCTGGCGCTGGCTGCCGCGCGATTTCGGCGATGGCGACCAGCTCTACGTCAACCTGCCGACCTACCGGCTCGAGGTCGTCGAGGGCGGGCGGACGGTCGCCACCTACAAGGCGGTGATCGGCGCGACCGACATGCCGACGCCCGTGCTCTCGGCGCCGGTACGTCAGGTGATCGCCAACCCGGACTGGATCGTGCCGCGGAGCATCGTCGAGAAGTCGCACCTGCGCCCCGGCAGTTCGAGCCGCTACATCTTCAGCACGCGCCCGGACGGCACGCTGCGGGTCCGCCAGAAACCCGGGCCGGGCAACGCGCTCGGCCGGGTGAAGATCGAGTTCCCCAATCGACTGGCGATCTACTTCCACGATACGCCGAGCAAATCGCTGTTCGGGGCGAGCACACGCGCCTTCAGCCATGGCTGCGTGCGCGTGCAGAACATCGAGACGCTCGCCGCGTCGATCGTCGCGCGGCCCGACCGGTTCGCCACCGCGCTCGCCGGTGTGCAGACGCGCGGCTTCGCGACGGCGCGGCCCTGGCAAGCCACCATCGTCTATCTGACGCTGGTGCCGCAGGCGGACGGGACGATCGCGGATGTCGGCGACCCCTATCGGATGGACGACGCGCTCGCCGCCGCGCTGGACGGGCGCAAGCCGCGCGTCCCGCCCCCGGCGCCGCTCGCACCGCCGGTGGTCAAACCGCCGACGCGGGCGCCCGCCGCCCCGGTCGATCCCGACGATGTGCTGCTCAACGCCTCGGCCGGCAACGCCGCCACCGCGGACGGGCGCTAGTCCAGTCCGGCCAATCGGAGCGTCCGCTGCGAAATAGGCGAGCGCTGCCCTTGCCGTAGGCGTGCGCTCGCTCGCAGAACTCGGCGGCGGCGGCGCAGTCCATTCCGACGACATTGGTGAAACGGCCAAATGGATAGCTCCGTTCTGGGCCGCCGCGATAGTCCGCCATCGCGACGGCGAGAGATCGGTTACTAACAGACGCATCGGGCTTCTGGCGGCGAGCTGGTGTCGATCGGATCTCGCATCGGTAGACGGTTCCAGGACAATCGATCGCCTACCCGGGTCATCGCTTGACCTCGAGCTTCGGATCGGAGATCTACCGCGACGGCGTCGGGGGGCGGCCGGCATGACGCATCGGAAGCATCATCGCATCAGACTGGCCTGGTTCGCGATCCTGATGGTCGGCGCGAGCCCAGCTCTGGCGGCGCTGACGCCGGATCAGATCTGCAGCAGCGAACCGACCGTCGCGACGCCCGGAGTGTCGATGCTCGCGATGGCGGGCGAGAAAGCGGAGTCGATGCTCGCCGCAAGCCCCGATCGCGTGAACGCCGCGGACCAGGCGATCACCATGCTTTCGAGCGCCGGTGCGGACGCGTCCAACCGGTCCGCCGCTTCGCTCGCCTCCTATTGTCTGGCGATCGGCGAAGCGTTCCGTCTGGGCCGGGACGGCAACCCGTACGAAGCGCGGGCGATGCTCGACAGCGCGTTCCGCTACGCCGAGGCTTCGGATCAGCCGTCGCTGAGCGCGCTCGCCGCCTATCGCCTCTCCCTCGTTTCGAGCGGGGCGGCGATCTCCGGCGCGCGCGGACGCGGACCGAGGCGTTCGATGGAGCCACCGCACGTCGCCGCGGCCGCACCGACCGGCGCAACGATCGCGAACCCGGATTGCGAGCTGCTCGACGATCCGGCGACGACGGCAAGCGGAGCGATCTATTACGAGGTCGCCGCGTTGCGCTGCGCGATCGACCGCGCGCAGGCGAGCGGCGATCCGGCGCTGTTCGCGCGCGCGTCGCTGCGGTTGTCGCTGCTGTGGCTCGACTATGGCCGCCGCACACCCGCGAAGAGCACGCAGGCGATGGCCGCAGCGGCGGCGTTCGCGCTCGACGCGCTCGATGCGGCCGGGCGCGTGGCCGATGTCGCGCAGCGCGTCGAGCTGACCAGCCGGCTCGGCGACGTGGCGATCGACACCGGCCGCGGCAGCGATCCGCGGGTCGCCGCTGCGGCGGCGCGCATTCTCGCCGCCGCGGGCGATACACCCGCGCTGGCCGCGATGGCGGAGGCGATGACGGGGCGGGTCGCGCTCGCCTGCGGAGACGCCGGCGCGGCTGCCGGCCACGTCCGCCGCGCGATCTTCCTCGAAACGCAGACCGCGCTGCCGCTCCGCCTGCCCGACTGGTATCTGCTGCTCGCGAACGCGGATCCGGCGAACCGCGCGCAGGACACCGCGCTCGCCTACCGCGCGCTGGGTCAGATCCGCCCGCTGCTGCCCTCCTACGATCCGCTCACCGAGGAATCGAACTTCGCGCTGCGCCTGCAACCGGTGTTCGAGGCGATGGTGGACAGCTCGCTCGGCGCGATGCCGGACGACGACGACGTCACGCGGATCGGCGTCGTCCAGACGATCGTCGAGGGCTATCGCCAGGCCGAGTTGCAGAGCCTGCTCGGTTCGGAATGCATCGCCGCGCGCACCCCGATCCGCCCCGCCGAGCTCAAGCCCGGCGAGGTCTTGCTCTATCCGATCCTGCTGCGCGATCGCGTCGAGCTGATCTATGCGGCGGGGACCGCCGATGGCGGCGCGCCGCGTTATCATCGTCTGCCCGCGCAGGGCGGGGTGACGCGCGCGGACGTGCTCGCGCTCGTCGATGCGATGGTCGATCTGACCAGCGAGCCGCGCGACGCGCGCCAGCGGCCCGATGGCTGGCGCGATGCGGCGCAGCGCCTCTACCGCATCCTGATCCAGCCGGTCGCCGACCGGCTCGGCGCGGACAGCACGCTGATCGTCGTCCCCGACGGCCCGCTGGCGGCGCTTCCGTTCGGCGCCCTGATCGACGACAAGGGCGACTACCTGGTCAGGAAGAGCCGCGTCGTCGTGGTCCCCGCGCTCGCCTATGCGCAGCCGGGCTCGACGCCCGCGCATCCGCTGTCGGTGGTCGCCGCGACGCTCGATCGCGAGATCGACTTCAGCTGGGGCGATTTCCCCGCGCTCGCCGGCACCGATATCGAGGCGCACGCGGCGATCGGGGCGGCGGGCGGCGGACGCGGCCGCCTGCTGCGGAACTTCCACCGTGCCGATCTCGTCGACGCGTTGCAGCAGCACGATGTCGACGTGCTCCACCTCGCCACCCATGCGAGCTTCAACGGCCGCTCGGACCGCTCCTACATCCTCGCCGATGGCGAGTTGATCCCGATCAGCGACCTGCGCGACATGATCGCGCGCAATCAGACCCGTGGCGACCAGCTCGATCTCATCGTGCTCTCCGCGTGCGAGACCGCGGTCGGCGACGACCAGGCCTCGATGGGCCTCGCCGGCGCGGCGGTACAGGCCGGTGCGCGCAGCGCGCTGGCGTCGCTGTGGGAGGCCGACGACGCCGGCACGAGCGCGCTGATGCAGGACTTCTACAGCCATTATCACGATGGCGCCGGCAAGGCCGAGGCGCTGCGCGACGCACAGCTCGCGATGCTCGCCAAAGGCGGCAACTTCGCCGATCCCAATGTGTGGGCGGCCTTCACGCTGCTCGGCGGATGGCGATGACGGTGCGGCTTCGGCTGACGGTCGCCACGCTCGCGCTGCTGGCGCCGCTGGCGGCGGCGAGCGGCCAGACGGTCACCTCGATCAGACCCGATGTCGGCGCCGCATCGACGGGCACGCATGTCAGCACGTCAGGATCGGTCACGACGATCGACGGCGGTACGCTGAGGGGCGCCAACCTCTTCCACAGTTTCCAGACCTTCGATCTCGGCAATGGCGACACCGCGCGCTGGACGACCACGCTCGCCAACCCGGCGACCATCGGCAACGTCATCAACCGCGTGACCGGCGGCGACCTCTCGCACATCGAAGGCACGATCGACTCCACCGCGCTGCCCGGCGCCGCCTTCTTCTTCATCAACCCGGCGGGTATCGTGTTCGGCGGCGGCGCGCACATCAACGTGCCGGGCGCCGCCTATTTCTCGACCGCCAGCGCGCTGAACTTCGCCGATGGCGCGATCTTCTCCGCGACGACCCCGGGCGGCTCGACGCTGACCACCGCGAGCCCGACGGCGTTCGGCTTCCTCGGCGGCGAGGGCGACGTGTCGGTGAATGGCGGCACGAGGATCGCCAAAGCGACAGGCTCGCTGACGCTTGCCGGCGCGAATGTGAGGCTCGGTTCGGGTACGACCGTCTCGGCGGATGGCGTCAGCCTCGCCGCCGTCGGCCCGCAACCGATCGAACTGTCCCTCGCCGGCGCCGCACCGGCGGCGGGTCTTGCCGGGACGATTGCCCTGACCGGCGCCACCGTCTCTACCCAGACCTCGGGCGCAAGCGACAGCGGGGCGATCAGCCTTGCCGGCGGCGATATCGCCATAACCGCCGGCGCGCAGGTCTCGACGACGACGACCGGGACCGGGGCCGCCGGTGCGGTCTCGGTTCGCGGCGACACGGTCACGATCGATGCCAGCAAGGTCGCGTCCGCCTCCGGGGTCGACCTGTCGAAGTTGAGCGTGATCCAGAGCGCCTTCGTCGTCGAGTTTCTGGGAGACCCGGGCGTCGCGATCTACGGCGCGATTTGCGGGTGCTTCCTGCCGGGAAGCGGCAATGCCGGCCAGGTTTCGATTGCCGGGACGAACGCGGTCTCGATCCTGGACGGCGCGACGGTGGGGAGCGCTTCACGAGGCGCGGGCAACAATATCGCGGTCGACGTGGAGGCCCCCCGGGTCACGATCTCCGGCCTCAGTCAGATCGGCAGCAGCGTCGTCGGCACCGAGAGCTTAGGGTCCGGCAATGCGGGCGACGTGAGCGTGAGCGGAAGCGATTTCGTGACCCTGCGTTTCGGCGCGGTCGCCGGGCTGTCCTTCGCCAGCGGCGGCGGCTCGCCGGGTCTCATCGACATCGCGGGCGGGGCGATCTCGCTTTACAACAGCTATGTCGGCTCGCCTCGCGCCGGGCAGGCCGGGTTCGGTGCGACCGGCAGCGCGATCGGCATCACCGCGACCGGCGATCTCAGCATCGACCACGATTCGGCGATCGATTCACGTAGCGCCAGCCTGGACGCGGGCACGATCTCGATCAGTGCGACGAACATCACGGTCAGCGATTCGCAGATCGCCTCGTTCAACGAAGGTGCCGGTTCCGGCGGCAGGATCGAGATCCGCGCGCGCGGGGATGCGACGTTGACCGACGCCGACATCGAATCCGAGGTCGCAGGCCAGGAGACCGCCGCCGCGGGGAACATCGACATCACCGCCGGCGGCGAGTTGAATTACCAGCAGGGCGTCCCCGCCGATTACGGCCTAGACGGCTTCCTGATTACGCCGTCCATCAGCTCGAGCGCGGTCGATCGCGGCAGCGCCGGCATCATCACGCTCGACGCGCCGTCGATCGTGATCGGTGACGGGGCGACCATCTCGTCGACCACCGAGCGACCGAGCGATGTCGCCGGCGCCGCCTCGACCGGCGGATCGATCAACATACTGGGCGACGACATCCGCATCGGCCGCGCGACCGTGTCGGCCGAGACATTCGGCGCCGGCGATGCCGGGACGATCAGGGTCGCCGGCGGCGACGTCGCGATCGCCGGGGGCCGGCTGGTCACCGACAGCGGTACGGTCGGCGTCGATACCGGCATCGGCCAGTCCCACCTCGTCGCGGCGGGCGGAAACGCCGGCAACATCATGCTGACGGGATCGCGATCGCTGACCGTCAGCGACGGAGCGAACGTCAGCTCCGACACCATCGGCGCCGGCACCGCAGGAACGATCATCCTGTCCGCACCGCGCTTGATCGTCGACGCATCGGCGATCAGCTCGGACAGCAGCTACTACGACGCGCAGCCGACGACGACGGTTCAGACCTTTCCGCCCGGTACCGCGGTGGAGGTCACCAAGACCATCGGCCCGACCGACCTCGTGGTCGCCACCGGTCGCGCCGGCGATATCGAACTGTCGTCCGATACGAGCCTGATCGTCCGCAACGGCGCCTCGCTCAGCTCGAGCACGTTCGGCCCGGGCGCCGCGGGCGCGATCAGCCTGAACGCGCCCGCGATCATGCTGTCCGACGCCACGATCCGCTCGGACAGCCGGCTCGTCACCGTCGCCTCCCGCACCGTGACGACGCGCACGGACTGCACGGATTTCTCCTGCGACGAGAGCAGGCTGATCTCGTCCGTCACCACGACGGGCGCGCCGATCACGCTGTCCGCGACCGGCGCGGCGGGCAATGTCGGCGTCACCGGTCAGGATGTCAGGATCGACGGCGGCAGCACGATCTCCTCGAACACGCAGGGTACGGCCGCGGCGGGCGACGTGACCGTGACCGCGCAGACGCTGACCGCGGATCAGGCCAGCCAGATCAGCTCCAGCTCGCTCGGTTGTGCGGATCGAAGCTGTGCGGGCGGGGCATCGGGCACGGTCTCGGTCAACGCGCCGAACCTGACGCTCGACGACGGCGCGCAGATCGCGACGCTCTCGAAAAGCCAGACTGCGGCGGGCCGGATCGTGATCGGTTCGACCTTTCTGACCCTGCTTCGGGGCAGCTCGATCACGACCAATTCGGCCTATGGACCGGCGGGCGACATCGGCATCCAGATCACCGACGACGTCGGCCTTATCAAGCTCGACAGCGCGGCGGCGCCGAGCGTTATCACCACATCGTCCGGTCCCGGCACAGGCGGCCGGA